>JABSPG010000144.1 GCA_013214445.1 Ekhidna sp.
GATACAGAACCTCTCTGGGTGATGTCAAACTCATACTTACAATCGATCGGTTAGATTATTCGAAAGGAATTCCTCAAAGACTGATTGCGTTTGAAAGGTTTTTGGAGCAGAATCAGGACTTTCATGGTAAGGTTTCTATGCTGATGGTCGTCGTACCGTCAAGGGATAAGGTTCCTAAGTATGCACAACTGAAAGAAGAGATTGAACTATTGGTGGGTAGGGTCAATGGGAAATTTGGAAGGTTGAACTGGACACCCATCCACTACTTTTATCGCAGTTTCCCTTTAAATGCATTGAGTGCTTTTTATCGCATGGCTCATGTGGCCCTCGTGACACCAATGAGGGACGGCATGAATTTGGTTTGCAAAGAATTTATTGCGAGCAAACTGGACAAAAAAGGAGTTCTGATCCTTAGTGAGATGGCTGGTGCTTCAAAGGAACTTTCTGATGCACTACTAATCAATCCAAACAACCTTGAGCAGATGGTAGCAGCGATAAAGGAGGCGTTGGAAATGCCTGAGGAGGAGCAGATTAGAAGGATGGATATCATGCAAAAGTCATTGAAGCGATACAACATTCATTCTTGGGTTTTGCTATTTATGGAACGACTCGACTTTATAAAGAAGGAACAAGCCAATTTGCAGACAAAACCGATTGATGCGGCTATCCAGCAGCAATTGAAGGAAAAATATCAAAAAGCCAAATCTCGCGTGATATTCCTTGATTATGACGGTACGCTGGTGGGATTCCACGCAAATCCAGAAGATTCAAAACCTGACAAAGAGCTGCTATCTCTTCTAAAGAAACTAGGGAATGATCCCAAAAATCAAGTGGTGGTGATTAGTGGTAGAGATAAAGACACATTGGGTGAATGGCTGAGCGGAATAAAACTTGATTTGATCACCGAACATGGAGTGTGGTATAAGAAATATAAGGGTGATTGGAAGCAGTTTGTGGAGCTAGACGGATCTTGGATGGATGAATTCATTAGTATTTTGGAGATGTACGTTGATCGTACTCCGGGTTCCTTTATAGAAAAGAAAGACTACTCATTGGTGTGGCACTACAGAAAGGTGGAGACCGGTTTAGGCGAAATCAGAACAAGAGAGCTTACAAGCCACTTGAAGTACATTTCATCAGAAAAGGATATCCAGATTATGGAAGGCCATAAGATTGTGGAAGTCAAAGACAGTCAAATAAATAAGGGATTTGCTGCCGCCCAGTGGCTAAAAGAAGGTAATTACGATTTTGTTGTAGCCTGTGGTGACGACCGAACAGACGAAGATACTTTTAAAGTAATGCCGAAAGAATCCTTTACAATCAAGGTAGGGACCTCTTCATCGTCTGCAAACTATAGGGTCAAAGACAATGAAGATATCCGCGATATTTTGAAATTGATGACTAAATGAGAAAATCTGGCTGATCTAGTTTTCTAGAGATTCTACTTGCTGCATTTAGTAAACCAACGTGACTGTAGGCTTGCGGGAAGTTACCCCACATACTACCGTCTTCAGCTTTGACATCTTCACTCAAAAGCCCAAGATGATTGCTGTAAGAAACCAAGTTTTCAAAATAACGCATGGCTTCATCTACACGTCCTACACATGCCAGTGCCTCTGTGTACCAAAAAGCGCAGATAAGGAATGTGGTTTCAGGCTCTCCAAAATCATCTGTGTGCTTATAGCGATAGAATAATCCATTACCGGCGTGCAGTTCTTTCTCCAGCGCTTTAAGATGATCTTTTGCCTTATCTGAGTCGTGCGGCAGGTAGTTCATCATGATCAACTGCAAGGTGCTGGCATCCATTCGGTCCACTCCCAGAGCTTGCGCATATCCTTTTTTGGAGGCTACATATGATTTTTCGATCATCGCCTCAGAGCGTTTTTTAAGTTTGGAGGCTAACTCTCCAATTTTTTCATTTTGAAGCACCTTGGCCATCTTGATGGCGGCACAGCTACCTGCCCAGTGAAAAAGGTATGTGTAGCAATGGTGCTGTGCTAAGTTTCGAAATTCCCATAGACCGGCATCTTTTTCGTCGAAGGTTCGCTCAATCATTTTAAGCGTTTTGTATATCAACTCGGAAGCATCAAATCGCTCGCTAAAAATGATGCGCATGTCATTGTAAAGCGGTAAGAGGGAAATTAATACCTGTCCGTAAACGTCATTTTGAATATGGGTGTAGGCGTCATTTCCGACTCTGACAGGCGTATTGTTTTCATACCCTTTCAAAGGCATTTCAATCTCAATAAGCGCCTTCTTACCAGTGATTCCATATAGAGGCTGATACCTATCCTGTTCCTCAATTGTGGTATTAAGAATGTAATGGAAATATCTCTCGAGTTCTTCGAAGTGAGCAATGTTGCTAAATGCATTGAGCGTGTAGAATGTGTCTCGCATCCAGCAATATCGATAGTCCCAGTTTCGGGTACTGCCAGGGCTTTCTGGCAAACTAGTGGTTGTAGCTGCGATAATTGCGCCAGTGTCCTCATATTGGTGAATTTTTAGTGCTAAGGCAGATCTTATTCCCTCTCGCTGAAAGAAATTGCCGATACTGGCAGATTTCACCCAGTTTCTCCAGTAGGCAGTCGTCTTCGTGAGGAAGATCTCAGAGGTTTCTACCAAAGCTGCCTCCATAGGAGGGCCCCAAGAAAGTGTCATATACTTGGTTTCGTTAAGAACAAAACTCTCTTGATTTAGGAGATACGTCAACGATATATTGGAGGTCAATCGGACGGTCGAGTCTAGTCCTAAGAATTGCAGGTGGTTGCTGCCATGACTTATTTCAGGACGAACCTCTCCATACGCACCTTTTGGGTCACATTTTACAATGATTTTCGGATGCCCTTCTACTCGCTCAATTTTTCTAAAGAGCATGAGCGGCTTATGGTAGCGGTCATGTTGCAAAAAGCGGGGCGCAAAATCTGTAACCCTGTACACCCCATCTGCAGCTTTGATCTCCGTAACTAAAACATTGGTGTTTTCCAGATAGGATTGTGAAGATATTTTGATACCATCAGCCGGTTTGATAGAAAACTCCCCGCCTTTGTCTTTATCTAGAAGTCCACCAAAAATGAAGCTACTATCAAATCTTGGCCAGCACATCCATTCGATGTTGGTGTCTAATCCTACATGTGCGGTAAAGGCACAATTTCCAATAATTCCGTAATCGTATGAATGTCTTTTTTGCATTTGGCTCAATTTTAAGCCAGTGAAAGTACTACAGTATGGAGTTTTTCTGAATTTTGTTTGCTTAATTCATTTGAATTATTCAAACTTTGTACACCTGAAAATAGAAAATTGAATTTTTTAGAAACTATAGCGTCTTCAATTCTTAGGCCCGCACCGGCCAGGCTCAGGCCTGTCTTATAGTTTCGTGTCACCTAAGTGGTGACCATTCTCCGCATCATTTTCATTCATTTTTTCAGTATTAATCACAAACACAATGGCTAGAGTTATTGTACAGGTAGCTAAACCTGACGATACAAATTTTGCAGAAGAGATCTGCCAGTTGATTGAGCAAAGTGCTCAGCAAAGGGGAACAGGTATTGCCAGAAGAACGCCGGAATACATTCGTCAAAAGATCAATGAGGGCAAAGCAATTATTGCTTTGTCCAACAAGGAACTGATAGGCTTTTGCTATATCGAAGCATGGAGTGACAAAAAATATGTTGCCAATTCGGGACTTATTGTAAAACACTCATACCGCTCCACAGGTATTGCAAAAAAAATAAAGAAGAAAGCTTTTGAGCATTCCAGAAAGCTCTTTCCTAAGGCTAAACTATTTGGACTGACTACCTCTCTTCCGGTGATGAAAATCAATTCTGAACTGGGCTATATACCTGTGACTTACGGAGAACTGACAAAAGACGAACAGTTTTGGAATGGTTGCAAGAGCTGCGTCAATTATGAGATTTTGATGAGCAAGGGGAAGACTAATTGCATGTGTACGGCGATGCTATTCGACCAAGAACGTGCACAGGAGAAGAAATGGAACTTCTTTAAAAAATCGAAACTATACGAGCGATTTATGGAAATGAAAAAGGAACGACTAGCAAAAAAACATTTACAAAAATGAAAGTAGTATTAGCATTTAGTGGAGGCCTGGATACCTCATATTGTGCCATTTTCTTGTCTAAAAGTCTAGGACATGAAGTTCATGCTGTGACAGTAAATACTGGTGGTTTTTCCTCCGAAGAAGAAAAGATGCTTGAGCAAAAAGCACTGGATCTTGGAGTTTCCTCTTACACGTTCTTAGACCGGACAGAGGAGTTTTATCAGAAGGGCGTAAAATACTTGCTGTTTGGTAATGTGCTCAAGAACAATACCTACCCGCTTTCAGTCAGCGCTGAGCGTGTTTTTCAGGCAGTTTCGATCGCAAATTTCGCCAATGAAATAGATGCAGATGCCATTGCCCATGGAAGTACTGGAGCTGGGAATGACCAAATCCGTTTTGATTTAGTGTTTCAGACATTATGCCCATCGAAAGAGATTATTACTCCAATACGAGACCAGCAGCTTTCTAGAGCTTTTGAGATCGAATTTCTGAAGGAACATGGCGTTCATGGAAACTGGGAAAAAGCACAATATTCCATTAATCAAGGGCTATGGGGTACTTCCGTTGGTGGGAAAGAGACCTTGACTTCAGATCAGTACTTACCGGAGGAAGCATTTCCTTCTCAACTGCAAAAGGAAAGTCCATTGACTATTTCTATTGAGTTTGAGCAAGGGGAGCCTATTAGCTTGGATGGAGAAAATGGAAATGCAGTCTCGATCATCCAGCAGATCAATGAGATTGGAGGAATGTATGCGATTGGCCGGGACATTCATGTGGGAGATACCATCATTGGGATCAAAGGAAGGGTAGGATTTGAAGCTTCTGGGGCTCTGATTCTAATAAAGGCTCATCATGCCTTGGAAAAGCATGTGCTTAGTAAGACGCAACTAAAGTTGAAAGATCAGCTATCCGCATGGTATGGCGACATGATGCACGAGGGACAATACTTGGACGCCTCAATGCGAGATATTGAAGCATTCTTATCCTCTACTCAGCAGCATGTATCAGGCGAGGTGAAGGTACACTTAGCGCCCTACCGTTTTTACATCGAAGGGATAAAATCTTCCAATGACTTAATGCAATCCACTTTTGGTCAGTATGGCGAAATGAACAACGCTTGGACTGGAGAACACGCAAAGGGTTTTGTTAAAATACTTGCGAATCAAGGTAAAATCTTTAATGCAGTGCATCATGATTAAAGCGGGGATAATAGGTGCGGCTGGGTATACCGCTGGGGAATTGATCAGGTTACTTCTTAATCACCCAGAAGTGGAGGTTTCATTAGCTCAGAGTGAGAGTCAAGCTGGAAAGCCGCTATATGAGGTACACAAAGACCTACTAGCAGAGACAGATTTAGTCTTCTCGAAGGATCTTGATCAACTAGATGTGGATGTAATTTTTCTTTGCAAAAGGCATGGTGAGTCGAAGAAAATCCTCGATCAGTATCCTACGCTTTTAAGTAAAAAAATCGTAGATCTAAGTCAGGACTTTCGATTGAAGGGAGTTCATGATTTTGTTTACGGACTTCCAGAGGTGCATGGTGATGTTTTGAGAGGAGCTCAGCATATCGCAAATCCTGGGTGTTTTGCCACCTGTATTCAGCTAGGGCTGATCCCTGCGATAAAGTCAGGATTAGTATCAGGTAGGGTGAATACCTCCGGAATTACAGGTTCCACTGGCGCTGGTCAGTCATTGTCAGCTACTTCACATTTCAGCTGGCGGAGTAACAATGCGAGTGTGTACAAAGCACTCAAACATCAACATTTGTTAGAAATAGGTGAGACTTTTAGTGATTTGGGATTCGATCAAAAATTACTATTCGTTCCATATAGAGGAGCATTTACAAGGGGTATTATTACCACTTCTCATTTTGAGACCTCAGCTTCGTCTGATGAAATAATTGAAATGTATCAGACCTATTATGCTGAACACCCATTTACACACACAGTGAAATCCAATCCGGACATAAAGCAAGTGGTGGGAGCAAATAAGTGTTTGGTTTACCCACAGGTCATCGATGGGGTGGCCATTATTGTTTCGGTGATCGACAACTTATTGAAGGGTGCTTCAGGACAAGCTGTTCAAAATATGAATCTAATGCACGGCTTAGATGAAACAACAGGACTTAATTTAAAATCAACGGCATTTTAAAAATGGAAAAGAATAAAATAGCCATTCTCGGAACGGGAAATCTAGGGAGATCCATCGCAGAAGGTATTGTAGATAAAGGCGTGGCAAAAGCCGAAAATGTCATACTTACCAAGCGTGATCTCTCTCCATTGTCTGATTTGATCGATCAGGGATTTAAAGCAAGTGTAGATAATCGAGAAGCCGTAGCAGGATCAGATATTGTGCTGCTTTGCGTCCAGCCCAGCCAACTCAGTAATCTGCTGGGAGAAGTAAAAGATCTTCTGACGAAAGAACACTTGCTTATTTCAGTCATCACTGGCATATCTATTTCAGATATTAAAGCAAAGATTGGCGACTCCATTCCCATTGTGAGAGCCATGCCAAATACAGCGATTGCCATTGGGGAGTCCATGACATGCATTGCCTCAGAAAATACTGAAGGATTAGAGGTTACAAAAAAACTCTTTGACGCCTTGGGTCAGACCTTGGTAATTGAGGAGAATTTAATGCAAGCTGCGACAGTGCTTGGAGCTAGTGGTATAGCCTTCTTTATGCGATATCTGCGTGCTGCAACTCAAGGGGGTGTTCAGATGGGATTTGATTCTAAGGATGCACAGCTAATTGCGATGCAGACTGCAAAGGGAGCAGCATCACTTGTATTAGAGCATCAATCACACCCTGAGGTGGAAATAGATAAAGTGACTACACCTATGGGATGTACTATTGAGGGACTCAATGAGATGGAACACAAGGGATTTAGTTCCGCTCTCATACAAGGTATCATGACCTCCTTCCTTCGAATCACGAAAATGAACACTGATTAAAGACATTGAAATGAATTTATTTGAAGTATATCCAAGACTCGCTATTGAACCGTCAAAAGGTGATGGATGCTACGTGGTGGATTCAAAAGGTGACCGCTATTTGGACCTGTATGGAGGACATGCAGTGATTTCTATCGGGCACAATCACCCCCATTATGTTGAGCGACTCCATTCGCAACTTAATCAAATAGCGTTTTACTCGAATTCGGTGGAAATGTCTATCCAGCGAGAGCTAGCGTTTAAGTTGGGTGAACTTTCGGGTTATCCTGAGTACTCATTTTTTCTTTGCAATTCGGGTGCTGAAGCGGTAGAAAACGCACTTAAAGTAGCTGCATTTCATACAGAGAGAAAGAAGATCATTGTCTTCAATAAGGGATTTCACGGACGAACTTCTTTAGCTATTGAAGCGACAGACAATGCCAAAATTCAAGCACCTGTAAATTACACGGGTAATTTTTTACGCTTACCGTTAAATGATGAAACGCAGTTGGATGACCATATGGATGATTCCATTGCAGCAGTGCTTGTTGAGGGTGTTCAGGGTATCAGCGGGGTTCATATACCTACAGATTCTTTTCTGAAAAAGGCGGAGGCCCTATGCCGGAAATATGGTGCAGCGTTCATTGTAGATGAAATTCAATCTGGGTACGGAAGAACAGGAAAATTCTTCGCCCATCAACACGCAGAAGTAGTTCCAGACATCATTACTGTAGCTAAAGGAATGGGCAATGGTTTTCCAGTCAGTGGAGTCTTGGTAGGTCCTACTATCGATCCGTGGATGGGAATGTTGGGGACAACTTTTGGTGGAAGCCATTTGGCATGTGCTGCTGGTCTTGCCGTTTTGGAGGTTATGGAGCGAGAGGACTTGATAAAAAATGCTGCAGAAAAAGGGGAATACCTACTCAAAGAGCTTCAAGAGATAGATGGACTATTGGCAGTAAGAGGGAAGGGACTGATGGTGGGGATAGACTTGCCAGTACCGGCGAAGGAAGTTCGGCAGAAGTTACTTTCTGAATATCACATTTTTACGGGTACATCAAGTAATCCTAATACCATGCGTGTATTGCCACCACTGTGTATTACTCAAGATGATCTTGATTTCTTTATTCAATCGCTAAAATCAGTTGTAAAATGAATCACTTTATCTCTGTAGAAGATGTAGCTGATCCGCTTGAATTGATTGCCAAAGCGAGAGTAGTGAAAAAAAATCCCTTTGGCGATACCGACTTGGGTAAGAATAAAACCCTGGGGTTGGTGTTTTTCAATTCCAGCTTACGTACACGTATGAGTTCTACCCGAGCTGCCTACAATCTTGGATTGAAGGTAATAACGCTTAATGTGAACGCAGATTCTTGGCAGCTGGAATTTGAAGATGGATCAAGGATGGATGGAGGAAGCGCAGAACATATTCGAGAGGCTGTACCCGTTCTTTGCTCTTACTGCGATATCATTGGTGTTAGAAGTTTTCCAGGTTTGAAAGATGTTAAGGAAGATTATCAAGAGCATATCATTCAAGCTTTTGTGAAGTTCGGATCCCGTCCAATTGTCAACTTAGAATCTGCCACACTCCATCCTCTACAGTCACTGACTGATATGATGACCATCGAAGAGTTCAAGAAAGTAGATCGACCCAAAGTGGTTATTACCTGGGCGCCACACCTCAAACCCCTGCCACAGGCGGTATCCAATTCATTTTTGCAGTGGGCAAATATGCTAGACCATGACGTGACGATAGTGCAACCA
>JABSPG010000145.1 GCA_013214445.1 Ekhidna sp.
AATAGATCTACTTGGTAGCCAAAGTACCATTCTACTTTCCTTTGGTGCAGGGTTAGGCGCACTTGTCATGCTATTCTCGATATCTCGATACAAGAACCGAATGACCCAAGTAAAGCTCAATGCGTTATTTTCTTTGATTACCGCCGGTACACTCATGGGTAGCTATTACTTTATCAGCAAGGCAAATGCATTGTTTGACCCTCAAGTGCAAGGAACTTTTCTTATCGGGTTTTATCTACCGATTGCTGCCATGCTCAACAACTTCCTGGCGAATCGCTTTATCAGAAAAGACGAGCAATTGGTGAGAAGTGCTGATCGAATTCGATAGAACATTCTGCCAACCTGTCAGCTTTGCCGCTCTGGAATAGTATTTGAGTTCTGCCAGTCTGAATAACAACCAAAAAATTGTAATTAGACGATGGCAGAGAAAGGTACAATCTCAATACACACGGAAAATATTTTTCCGATCATTAAAAAATTCCTCTATTCTGATCACGAAATATTTCTTCGAGAGCTAGTATCCAATGCAGTAGATGCTACACAAAAGATCAAACAGCTCGCTCAGCTAGGAGAATACAATGGGGAACTCGGTGATTTAACTGTCGAAGTGTCATTCGACAAGAAGAAAAAAACAATCACCATTTCCGATAGCGGTATAGGAATGACTGCTGAGGAAATCAAAAAATATATCAATCAGATTGCATTTTCTGGAGCTACAGAATTTGTAGAAAAGTACAAGGACAAAGCAGACAATCAGCAGATTATCGGCCATTTCGGATTAGGTTTCTACTCAGCCTTTATGGTGGCAAAAAAGGTGGAAATAGATACCCTTTCACACCAAGAAGGATCTGAATCAGCGAAATGGATCTGTACTGGTGAGACAGACTTTGAAATAAAGAAAGGCTCTAGGAAAACAAGAGGAACCGACATCATTCTGCATGTAGCGGACGACTCTGAGGAGTTCCTTGAAGAAGCAAGACTTCAAGGTATTCTAGATAAGTATTCTAAATTCCTACCTGTTTCCATCAAGTTCGGTCAGAAAGACAAAAGCGTCGAAGACGGAAAAGACAAGGATGGAAATACGAAATACAAAACGGTAAAAGAGGACAATATCATAAATGATACTGACCCAATCTGGACCAAGTCTCCTAGCGAGCTGAAAGATCAGGATTACCCTGACTTCTATAAGAAACTTTATCCATTCAGTGATGATCCTCTTTTCTGGATACACTTGAATGTAGATTATCCTTTCAACCTTACTGGAGTTCTGTACTTCCCTAAGTTGAAGAAGGATTTCGAAATTCAGAAAAACAAAATCCAGTTATACTCCAGACAAGTTTTCATTACCGATGAGGTAAAAGATGTTGTTCCAGAGTTCTTACAGT
Organism: Ekhidna sp.; assembly: GCA_013214445.1. GTDB lineage: Bacteria > Bacteroidota > Bacteroidia > Cytophagales > Cyclobacteriaceae > Ekhidna. Next base: position 1,386 of record JABSPG010000145.1, read on the forward strand.
TATTGCACGGAGTAATTGACTCCCCTGACATACCGCTAAACGTTTCAAGAAGCTACTTACAGTCAGATTCCAACGTAAAGAAGATCAATGGCTACATCACCAAAAAGGTGGCTGACAAGCTTGCTGAACTTTACAAGAATGATCGTCCAGGATACGAAGAGAAATGGGAAGATATTGGGGTCTTTGTGAAATATGGTATGATCTCAGAGGAAAAATTCGATGAGAAAGCAAAGAATTTTGTCTTATTGAAAAACACGGAGGGAAAACACTTCACCATAGAAGAGTATAAAAAGCACATTGAAACCAATCAAACAAATAAGGACAAGAGTGTAATAGCACTTTATACCTCTAATCCTGAAAAGCAGCACGGATACATCGAGACTGCAAAAAAGAGAAGTTATGATGTGATAGAATTGACTGGGCCAATCGATAGTCACTTTATCAATCACCTTGAGCAAAAGAACGAAAAGTTTCAATTGCAACGAGTGGATGCAGATGTGATTGATAAGCTGATTGATAAGGACGAGAAGAAAGAATCTGTCCTTTCAGAAAAAGAGCAAGAATCGCTCAAAGAAATCTTTGATAAAGCAATCAATGACAAGAATAACAGTGTAACTGTACAGCCAATGGCCACCGACGACCTTCCTGTGACGATCACACTCCCTGAGTTTATCAGGAGAATGAAAGACATGCAGGCGACTGGTGGTGGTCCAATGATGTTTGGTGATATGCCTATGACACTTTCGGTGGCTGTAAATGCCAATCATGCACTGACTAAGAAGATCTTAGATGCCGAGGGCGATGATGCAAAACAAACGTTAGCAAAACAAGCTTATGACCTGGCACTCTTAGCACAGGGGATGTTACAAGGCAAAGACCTAACAGATTTTGTAAACAGAAGCGTAGAGCTGAGTTTAAACTAAGTCGCGAAGCGGCATTGAACATAGATGAAGCCCGCTCTAAATTGAGCGGGCTTTTTTAATAGGATTTAATCAAGCATATCAGGTTTCAATCCTGTATGAATGACAAGTGTAATCTCATTTCCAATCAAGGAATCCATAGTTCCAAAGTCAAGACCAATTGCTTTACGATCCAAAGTAATTGGCAGAGAAACTAGGCGATCATCTACCGCCACGAGTTGGCTCTCAATTTCGAAAGGCAAACCACGAATTTGTCCACCAATCTGGACAGACACAACATCAGAGCTTATTTTCATTCTTACCTCAAAAGGAATTGTCGGATATTCATCCGCATTCAAATAAGGGGCAGTTAGAATGGTTCTATCCCGTGTTGTGTTTCCGGTATCCAAACTATCGACCATTATTTCTCCTTCTGCCAACCACATGTCTTTTTCCTTTCTTAGCTCTCCGTTAATTTCCGAGAATGAGCCTTTGACTACTAGTACTGCTAGATGAGACACTTCAAAGCTGACATAAGCATTGCTTACATCGGATGATTGATTAATGCATAACAAAAGAAAGAATAGCAGACTAAAAAGCATTACTCAGCGATCCCCAGAATGACAAAATCAATCTGAACCTCGTTTGCAATGATCACACGGCCTGTAGGGAGTTGCATAGCCTTACCTACTCCATATGCAGTCCGATCAATGGTCATGCTTCCCATTATGCCAATGGATTGTTTCTGGGTAGGGAGGTCCATTGCAGGACCAATGATTTGTACAGGCACTTCTATTTTTCTTTCCTAGTTCCATGGAGCTCCAAAAAGCCTTTGGCCACCGCTTGACTATCTACCAGTGTTAGAGATGATAACTCGAATAGAATCTCAGGATAGGTAGAAGTATCTAGAAATGCAATACTTTTCACAGCTGCTTCTCCACCAGCATTATTAGCGGAGTAGCTAGCTGATTTAATAGTCAAATTAGCTTTCGTGTCGGCTAAATTCTTTGCGTCATAATTAATGGTTCCTGATACCTGATTGAATCGACCGACAACAGGAATCACTCCAAATCGATTCACTTTGGTTTGTACGGAGGTATGCCCAGGATCAATAAGATAGTTTTGGGCATGCGTCTGAATCTGAAGAATTAGGAGAATTATAAATGCAAGCAAGCTGCATGCGTTTTTAGTGTGTGTTTTCATGACCTTTTTAGGATCAAGAATAGCTCTCTAACCAGAATAAGTCGACACTCCCAATGGGGATTGCCAAATCAGTTTTGATTTTTTAGGTATTGTGAGGGTGTTTTTCCTTCAAATTTCTTGAAGGCATTCACAAAAGATGTCTTGTTGCTAAAGCCAGATTCATGTGCAATATGTAGAAGGGTATATTGGTTCTCTTTCCTAATTTTCAGCTTGGCCTCCTCAACTCTGTAACTGTTTATTAAGTCAAAAAAAGTAGTCTTCATGTGCTTATTCAGCACTTCTGATAACTGATGAGTGGAAACGCTCATATTTTCTGCTAAATCCTTCAACTGAAGGCCATTCTTCAGGTAGGGTTTCTCTTTTTCAATTAATTGCTTCAATTGCGCTTCGTAGGCCTTCGCTACTTCGGCCTTCAAACCGCTTTTCTGATACTTACCACCATTTTCTGGACGAGGAAGACTTACCCCAAAGAGCTTATAAGAGATTGTGTAAACAAGCACAGAAGACGGAATGACATAGAGATAATCCATATGTCTGCGATAGATCTCAGTAAAAAACAGTAAGTTCAAAAACAGCGTGGCAAGCATCAGGATGATCAACATGCCATTCCAAAGGACTTTCAACCATTTTACATTGCCCTCCTCTATTTCAGCATAGGTGTTCTTGAGCTTTTCCTGATAGTTGTGAATCAACAACCGACTCTTGTAAAGGAAAAAAGTTAGATATAAAAACTGACCTACAAATACCGATGAATACACGTATTGCCAGAGATTGATGGTGTCAGGACGTTTGTCAAACGGTGTGAGCATCCCATAATGGACTTGTCTGAATGATAAAAAATCCTGGAGAAAGAGCGGAAACAAAAGTGAAAACAGGAAGAATGGTATTAGATATAGGTATTCTTCCTTCGCAATAGAAATACCGATCAAGGATTTGAGATAGAAATAGAATAATGGCCCCATGATGAGCCAAGAACCATGCCTTGTTCCATAGAAAAGATTCAATAGCACCTCAAAAGGCCATCGAATTGAAAGAAATTCTAATTGAAGCCAAAAAAGCAACAGTAAAAGAAAGAGTAGCCATTTTCCTTCTTGACGATGATGTTCCTTGCGAATGAATAGCAGGTTTATCACAAAGAAACTGTGTGAAAGACTTACGATTAGGATGATGGTCCACAGATCAAGGGAAGTAGCCATAGATTCAAGATATTCAAAACCTTGAAAAGTAGCACATCACTTTTGATGACCGGTGGACAAACCATGAATTGTGTATCGGTTTCCATTTAATTCGATAAATTGAAAACATGAAACCATACTTCTTACTTGCTTTCGTTGTTTACATATCGGGATGCAGTCAAGCTCCCAAATCTCCTTTGGAAATTGCTTTATCTAAGGGGAGTAGTGGTTTTCAAGAAACCCTTAAAAATCCATCACATGAAATTCAGATTGTTTACGGAGAGATCGTATCCGATTCAATCGTTCATCACACGTACAGTGTAGATAAACAAAAATTCTTCTACCCCGCCAGCACAGTCAAAATGCCTGTGGCGTTTGCGGCTATCAAAAAAGCGGAGGAGCTAGGTATCTCCTTAGATAGCCGAATTATAATCGACTCTACTGGTATCTATCCAACCAATAAGAGTTACGACTCTACCTTCCGCGATTCTATTCGAATCAGTAGTCTTGTGAAAAAGATATTTACTGTCAGTGACAATGAAGCTTACAATACCTTATACGGTTGGCTGGGCAAAGACTACATAAACGAAACTTTTGAATCAATTGGGCTACAGACCAGAATAGTCCATCAGCTTTCTGAGAGTGCATTTTCTTTTGACCCAAAATCAAATGAGTACAGTAGAAAAGCTAGGGTAATCACCACATCAAATGATACCATCTATCAGCGAGAAGAGCAACAGAATTTCTCCCCGTCACTGCAACTTATAAGCGAGCAGAAAGGCGCAGGCTTTGTTGATAGTACTGGCCAAGTTATAGATCGCCCTTTTGACTTTTCTTCAAAAAACCATATTGCTCTGGAAGACCTTCTCACAATTCTGGAAGTATCCGTCAGGCAAGATCTGTTTCCTGCTTCAGTCACCATGGGCTACTCCCAAAAAACTCAGGAACAGGTTTATGAGATAATGGAAATGCTCCCAAAGGATCTACCAGCACCGTATGATTCCCTAAAAGACAATTACGTCAAATTTTTCATGTTTGGGAACGATGAAAAAGGGGATGTCAAAGAAGGAATCAAGGTTTACAATAAGGTGGGCTGGGCCTACGGATACCTACTTGATGTCGCTTACATAGTAGATGAAGAAAATGATATCTCCTTCTTCTTGGCAGCAGTCATTCATGTAAATGACAATCAAATCTATAATGATGGGATCTATGAGTATGAAGAAATTGGATTGCCTTTCTTAGATGAATTAGGCGACTTGGTATACGCATATGAATTGACAAAATAATCAGAGACATTTCAGTGTACCCTTATAGTACCATCCATCAAAGCACCCTTTTATCTGAAAACTCATTTTTCTAGCTTAGTCCAAATAAATAGACCAACATGAAGAAAAACCTTGCCATACTTTTCATTTTACTATCCTCTAGCTCCATAGCTCAGGTTGATATGTCTTACTACCTACCTGAAGGCCTTTCTTACAATCCCGAAATTCCCACACCCAAGCAAGTATTGGGTTATCATCCTGGAGAATGGCATGTAAGTCATGACCAACTTTTTTATTACATGAAAGAAGTTTCAGAAGCTTCGGATAGAATGTTTATTGAAGAAATTGGACGCTCGCATGAGGGTCGTCCCCTTGTTCAACTCACAATAACGAGTCCGGAAAACTTAGAAAAACTAGATCAGCTAAAGTCTGAACATAAAGATCTAACAAATCCCTCGGTTTCAGGATCACTCAATACAGACGATATGCCCATTGTCATGTTGCTTGGGTATTCAGTACATGGAAATGAGGCCAGCGCTGGAAATGCGGCAGTTCTATTAGCCTATTATTTGGCAGCAGCTATGGGAGACGAAATTGATGAATTACTCAAAAATGCAATCATTATCTTGGACCCATGCCTCAATCCAGATGGTTTTCATCGATTTTCAACATGGGTGAATTCGCATCGCTCACATGAAATCAACCCTGACCCAAACGATCGCGAATATCGCGAAGCTTGGCCGGGCGGCAGGACAAACCACTACTGGTTTGACCTCAATAGAGATTGGTTACCATTGATACACCCTGAGTCCCAAGCAAGAATTTCCAGATTTCATGAATGGAAACCAAACATACTCACAGATCACCATGAGATGGGGACTAACTCTACCTTCTTCTTCCAGCCAGGAATTCCTTCAAGAAAGTTTCCATGGACACCAGATAAGAATGTGGACTTGACGCACAAGATGGCTGCTTTCCATGCAAAATATCTGGACGATATCGGCACACTATACTATAGCGAAGAGAGCTTCGATGACTTCTATGTTGGTAAAGGATCTACTTACCCAGATGTAAATGGAGGAGTAGGTATACTCTTCGAACAAGCTAGTTCAAGAGGTCACGCACAAGAAAATGATTTTGGTATTCTGACCTTTCCAGCGACAGTACGGAACCAGTTTACAGTTTCACTTTCGACGTTAGCTTCAGGGATCGCACATCGAAAAGAATTTCTCGACTATCAACGAACCTTTTATCAAGGATCTTCAGATCTAGCTTCCAAGGACCCGGTAAAAGCATATATTTTCGGTTCTGACCAAGATCCGTACAGAAATTATGAATTGAATAAAATGCTCCTACAGCATCAAATCCAAGTTTACTCGCTGAACAAAAACCTCAATAAAGGGGGGAAAGCTTTCAAAAAAGATAATGCATTTGTCGTCCCATTGAACCAAAGTCAATACAGACTTGTGAAAGCTATCTTCGAGACCAGAACCACTTTCACGGACAGTCTATTCTATGACGTTTCCACCTGGACTATGCCTTTGGCTTTTAATCTTCCCTATGCCGAATTGAATAGCAAAGACCTTTCAGCACTTGATCTTGGGGATCCGCTCAACAGAGCTTCAATGCCAAAAGGAGAACTAATCGGTAATAAAGGCGCCTATGCTTATGCAATCCAACCAAAAGGGTACTTATCATTTAAGGCAATCAATAGACTGCTGAGCAATAAAGTAGTCATTCAAATGCTAAACGAATCTCATACTGATGGTGAGAACGTGTATCCGCGGGGGACTATGATTATCCCGGTAGGTGTTCAAGAGAACCGACGAACTTGGATTGAACAGACCATTGACCAAATCATAAAGGAAGATGCAGTTGATGTTTACGCACTAAATACTGGATTAGCAAAAGATGGAGTAGACCTGGGTAGCCGAAGCAATACGACCATTAAACAGCCAAAAGTCGCCGTTTTAGTTGAAGGCGGAGTAAGTTCATATGAGGCCGGAGAAGTCTGGCACCTACTGGACCAGCGCTACAAAATGAAGGTCACGTTACTACCCGTAGATAGACTCACGAGAGACCTTTCTCGCTACAATAGAATCATTATACCAAATATGTCAGGTTCCATCAGTGAGAGCCAAAAGAACAATTTAAAGGATTGGATTTCCAGAGGGGGAATTGTAATTGCTTGGAAAAATGGAGGGAAGTGGCTATCGGATGCAGAAATCACTAATGTAGGTTATATGTCACCGGACGATCCAGAAGAAAGCTTGAAAACGAAACCTTATGCAGATTTGAATGAAGAAAGAGGTGCTCATGTCACTGGAGGGTCAATATTCCAAGCTCAGGTAGACCTTTCACATCCGCTTGCCTATGGCATGGAGTCTGATAAGATTGCGCTCTTCCGAAATCACAATTTGGTACTTGAACGATCGACAAATGCTTATGCAAATCCAATTATGTATACGCAGAGTCCGCTTCTCTCAGGATATGTCTCTGAAGAGAATCTAGAACGTTTCAAAAATTCTCCAGCAGTCACTATCTCCAATGTGGGTAGAGGAAAAGTAATTACTTTGGCAGATAATCCTAATTTCAGAGGATTCTGGTATGGCACCAATAAAATCTTCATGAATGCGTTGTTTTTTGGTGGAGCAATTAGCAGAAATGCTGGCGAATAAATAGATAAAGCCTGAATGAAAATTCAGATACAAATATTAATGGCAATTGGCCTCACTATGGTGGGGCTATCTTCTTTTTCACAAGATGGTGAGACGCTAGAAGACCTGTTCAAAGTGGACTATGACACCCCTTT
>JABSPG010000146.1 GCA_013214445.1 Ekhidna sp.
TATTCACCTCAAGGGGATGATGGGTATCCGGTTAGGTTGTGGGATAAGTACTCTGGTGAGATCGATTCGGAAGTAGCGGCATACTGGAAAGAAAACTACGACCTAAGGCATATCTTGGAAAGGGACTGGGATGAGCTTGGACCAAAGCTAGAAGGTAAAATCAACATTTACTGCGGGGATATGGACAACTACTACCTAAACAATGCAGTCTACTTGATGGAAGAATTTCTGGAAAGCACCACCGACCCCTATTACGGAGGTGAAGTGGATTACGGAGACCGTGCCGAGCACTGCTGGAATGGAGATCAAGAAAATCCCAACCACATATCAAGGTTGCGATACAACACCATGTATGTAGACAAAATCATGAAACGAATACAAGAAAGCGCACCAAAAGGAGCTGATCTAACGAGTTGGAGGTACAAGGAATAAACGCTTAAGCTTTTTTGAACAAAACTGAAATTCTTTCTTAAACCTGAATTATGAAAACCCAGTCGACCAATAGACGATCCTTTATCAGGTCTTCCTTGCTAGGTGTGGCCGGAGCAACGTCTCTTCCTTTTTTTTCAATAGCAAAAGAAGCAGTAAATGCTCTGCCCTCTGTGTCAGCCTTTGCTGATGATGAGTCTTACTGGGAAGCTATCAAAAAGCAATTTCAATTTGATGAAGGACTCACTTACTTAAATCATGCGTCTTTGGGCTCATCTCCTCATACGGTACGAAAAGCCACTCAAGCTTACATGGAGACACTAGAAAAGTTTCCCTCAAAGTACATGTGGGGAGGCTGGGAAGAAGAAAAAGAAATGGTAAGAAGTAAGGTTGCCGAATTATTCTCAGTTTCGCCAGAAGAAATAGCCCTAAACCATAATACCAGTGAGGGCATGAACTTAATTGCTAGAAGCTTTGACCTCCAACCTGGAGATGAAATTATTTTGGCAAATCATGAGCATGCAAGCGGCAGCATACCCTGGGAGTTTTGGCAGGAAACCAAAGGAGTAAAGATCGTTCGTCCAGAATTGCCCTTGATTCCTGAATCAAAAGATGAAGTGGTAGCTGTTTATCAGCAAGCGATAACTTCCAGAACCAAGATCATTTCTATTTGCCATGTAGTAAACACCAACGGCATGATACTACCTGTCAAGGAAGTCTCTGAAATGGCACATGAAAAAGGAATACTCGTGGCAGTGGATGGAGCGCAAGGTGCCGGCATGTTCAAAACCAATTTAGCAGATCTTGGCTGTGACTTTTACAGTGCAAGTGCGCATAAGTGGCTTTTCGCTCCAAAAGAAGTGGGTGTGTTATATGCTAGCAAATCAAAACAACATTTATTGAAACCGTTAATGGTGGCAAGAGGACACAAGAATGAAACCATCCGTCGATTGGAGACCTACAATACCAGAAGCCTACCAGAGGTGTTGGGATTAGGTAGTGCCATTGATTTCATCAATGAAGTAACGATGGAGCGTATCCACAATCGAACCTATGAGTTAAAAAGCTACCTCCGAGAAAAACTTGAAGGCAATGACAAGTTCAGATTAAAAGCACCTGCCAATGATGACTTATCTGCTGCTATTCAGAGCGTAGAAGTAGTCGGGAAGAAAGTCGGTGAGGTGAAACAACAGCTCTATGAGGAATTTGGAATTGATTGCCGTCCTATGAGCAAGTTTGGCCTAAATGGCCTTCGGATTTCTATGTCGATTTACATCACAAAAAGCGACATTGATTACCTTGTAAGTTCACTCGAGTCAATTGCTGGTTGAATCAGATGGCTGTTCCTTTGATAAAGTCTGCATCAATGAAAAACTTGAACCTTTACTCCCTCTGCTTTTTCACCATACTGCTGGCGAGTTGTGACAATTCTACAAGCCATGGTGCTGGTGAAAAGCTACTTCCAGATCCTTTGGAGGCTGGCTGGAAAGGAAGTAAGGTATGTGAGGTTTTGGAAGATAATGATGATGTCAGGGTCCTGAAATGTACTTTTCCACCTGGAGTAGGTCATGAGCGCCACTATCATCCTACACATTTCGGATACACACTCAAGGTTGGCACTTTCCAAATTGCAGATACCACGGGTACACGAGAAGTGACTATACCAGATGGCTACTCCTTTTTAAATGAAAAAATAGCCTGGCATGAAGTCTTGAATGTTGGTCAAGACACAGCGATCTTCCTAATCATGGAGCCAAAATAACTAGTCAATTACTGCCACCGCATCAATTTCTATCAGCCACTGGGGGAGCGCCAGTGCAGTCACTCCAACCAATGTACTGGCTGGAGTAATTTCGTCAGTGAATATCTCCTTTCTTAGGTTTCGAAATGTATCAAGGTCCTCCGGTTGATAATCAACGATGTAGGTATTGATTTTAACTAAATCCGAGTAGTCTCCACCTTCTGACTGTAGCAGCACCCGCAGCTTGTCCAGTATATCCCTCATCTGCGCTTCCAAATCATCACCTTCACCAATCTGTCCTGAGATATGAAGTGTCTTTGTACCTCCTTGTTCCAAAACAATCATTTGAGCATAGCCATTTGTAGGCTGTATGATTCGCTTGTTCATTTTAGAAGGGCTACAGCTTATTAGCCATATCAGGGAAAGAAGTACAGTCAGTTTCATATGCTAAAATTACCATATCGCTCCCCAACTACCGTTGATACCTTGTTCTCGGTTTGGGTTTACCAATAATTGGCGATATTGTCTCTGAAACTAACCTAATCTGACATGAAACTGCATCAACTACTTCTTGTGTGCTTTGTCATTGGCTGCACTGCCCCGTCACAACAACAAGGAGGGAACTCAACGGCCACTGACACCATTCAAACCAACTCAGGTTTGCAATATTTCTTCCTGACAAAAGGAAATGGCAGGAAAGTAGAAAGAGGCTCAAAACTAGACACTAAACTCAGCCTCATCGTGGATGACAGTGTGGTCTGGACCTCTTATGAGGCTGAAGATTCCCTCTTTTCGTTTGTTATTGGGGTAGATCGAGTGATTTCAGGATTTGAGGAGATGGCCTATTTAATGCGTGAAGGAGACAATGTAGTGGCTATCCTTCCGGACTCACTAGCGTATGGAGACAAAGGAGCTGGAGACGTTATTCCTCCAAACGCTACACTCATCTATGATCGCTATGAAATAGTTGGCGTTTCAGAACCAAAAAAAGTACTGAGTGATACCCTCTTTCCCATCTTTGAAAGTGCAAGCGCAACGGAAATGATTGAAGCCTATCAAGCTATTGTAACTTCCGATCTAAATGAACAGTATCACATGGAAGCAACTAGAGACCTCTTCCGAATGATCACCCAAAGTGAGCGCTATGAAGAATTGGAGCAGATCGCGATTGCTTTTGCAGACATAGCAGACGATACTAGTGGTAAGCAAAGTGCCTGGTACAATGAGCTCATGGCTATTTTGTATCAAGGTGATACCAGCAGAGCCATTGTTCGCATCAAAGAGATTATTGCCATAGAGCCCGACGAAGAAACTTGGAAAAGTATGCTTGAGGATATGACAAAGAAGGAATGAGAAAGATCATCATCTCTCCAAAATACCAATGACAATAAGAAAAGTACTCTCCATAGTCACCCTCATGTTGATAGGGGAACTCATTTTTCTCCTACCCTTTGTGGTTACTCGTATCTTCCGACCGACCTTCCTAAAAGTATTTGAAATTACCAATCTGGAACTTGGTACCGCCTTTTCACTTTACGGGATCGTGGCAATGATTGCCTACTTTGCGGGAGGTCCCATTGCTGATCGGTTTGCGCCCAGAAAGCTTTTGCCTGCAGCTATTCTTGCTACTGCCTTGGGGGGTGTCCTCATGGCTACCATTCCTGGTATTTATACACTCAGTTTGCTTTATGGCTTTTGGGGAGTAAATACCATTTTGCTCTTCTGGTCAGCATATGTGAAAGCACAAAGAGATTTAGAATTATAAATAAACTCTAGCTGCAGAAACCCAAAACTCTCTTAGAAGAGACATAGCATTTCATGTATCAATAAAATCGACCTTGCCCGCAACTATTAAATCAATAATGCAAAAACGTTATATATTTTCTAACCCCTAGATGAGTTATTTATATGAAAGGATTGCCGTATATTTCCGCAAACAACCACTAGATATCATTTAAATGAAAAAACTACAGAATCTTAAACTAATTCCAGCATTTTCTTTGCTTTTCCTGATGAGCTGTTTTGATGACATGGAAGATCAGAACAGTCCAGATTCAGATGGCACCATCTCCATTTCCTTGTCAATAGACCAAAGCACAGGAGATGTTGATGTACAAACAGGACGTATCGACGAGTTATCTATCGACGAGCTAACCGTAACTGTCTTTGATGCATCAGACAATGAACAAATCAGGTTTTTTCCCGATGGTTCTACCATCGAACCATTTTCGGTCAATCCTGGAACTTACTATGCAGAAGCTTCTAACAATGAAACAAGCAGTTTCGGATTCGAAGCGCCAAAGTTCTTTGCTGAATCGCAACAGGTTACAATAACTTCCAACAACTCTGGCACAATTGTCCTAAATGCAGAACAAACCAATTCAAAAGTCAGTGTTTCCTACGATCCTCAAATCGCAGAATTCTTCAGTACATATAGTACTGAAGTTATGTCACCATCTGGGTCACTCTCCTTCAATGAAAGTGAAACGAGAGAGGGTTACTTTGATGCAGGAGTAGATTTATCCATCAATGTTACTATGGGTGATCTGACAGCATCGGCTGAAATATCTTCAGTAGAAGCCAAGACACACTATACTATTCAAGTCAACTACATCCCTGAGCCAAACGGTTCTGGTTCGATTGAGATTATCATTGACGATAGCACGAACGATCAGGAAGTAAATATTGAATTAACTGGATCAATTCAAGACGGTATCTATTTACTAAAAGACAATGGCAATGAGGATTATGAGCTGACGCTCCTGAATCCGCTCAAAGTAGGTGCCCCCAATTTTACCACTGAAGACAGAGCAGGCCATGCTGGCAAGTTTACTTATCTAAACGATGGCGAATACTTCTTCATTGAAGTAGAGTCTGGCGCAGCAGTGACCTCATACAGTGGTGTTGCAGTGCTTGAAAACGATCCGGTATATGGAACTGAATATCAATTGATTAATTTAAGAAACAACAAAGAAGCTTTCAGCATAGATTCAGACGGCATGTACTACATTGCAGTCGATCTTCAATCGAGAGAAGCGGTGATTATGAAAGTATTCAGCGTTGGAATTCTTGGTAGCGGAATCTATGGTGATGACCTATGTGATCCCATTGGATTTGGTGTTGATATTGATTTAGACGATGTTTCTGTTAACGATGATGCCCTTGTCTTCAAATCTTCCTCAGGGATCACTATGAAAGATGGTGAGTACAAAGTACGCATAAACGACACATGGGAGATTTCCAGACCTGAGTACACCATGATGACTAATTATGGGGGCGTTACTGATGGAAGTACCACCGACAAACTAGAGGAGGGCGGTTTGAACTTAAGTGTCACAGAAGATGGCGTTTTTGATATCATATTTGAAGTTTTGCCGAGTGGGGAAACTACCTTATCCCTAATTAAAACAGGAGATGCGGGAGAGTGCGAATTTAGAGTGGAGGACTTCAACTGGGGAATATTAGGAAGTGCGATTGACCCAGATGATGCAGACCAGAGTGGAGGACAAGATGGATGGGAGTATCCTGATCAGGATATGTTCTATCAGCCGAACGACACTGAACCTTACACGTGGCTAGTTGTAGTTGGAATGGAATCAGCGTCTGACTTTTGGAAACTCAGAACCAATAATGAGTGGAACTACAACTTGGGCATAGCAGGAGGTTCTTCTATACCCACGGATGGCAGTTTTGTACCGCTTACGGTAAGTGGAGAAGATATACCCAGTCTTGGGACAGGGCAATTCTACATCATCTTACGAACCTTAGATGAAGGTCAGACTTGGGAAATATCAGCCCGACCAGTGGGATGGGGAATCCTAGGTACTGCTACACCAACGGGCTGGGATAATGATACAGATATGACTTTCGAAGAAACGGTGCAAGGGGTGACTTCCTATACCATTAACATCGACATGACGGAAGGAGAATATAAAGTTCGAGCAGGAGATGAGTGGTTGTACAACTATGGTGCACCGGAGGAGGATATGATCCAAGGTGGCGAAAACCTAGTAATCTCTGAAGCGGGCAATTACACGTTTAGATTGCAATACTTTGATGGTACACATTCCCTAACCTACACCAAAAACTAAGAAAAAGTCATGAAATCATTTATAAATAAGAATTTACCATTCCTCTTTGTGCTAACCTTTTTATTTGGGTGCACTGATGAAGACAAAGAGCAATTGACTGACCCTACTAAAACATCTATTTCAATATCGATTAGCAATGGGGCAGAAAGCACTAGGGGCCGAACCGAAGAGGTGACTCTGGCTGATTTTGAGGTGAGACTATTGGACGCGACTGATGATTCAGAAGTGGAATTTTTTGCAGATGCAAGTCAAATACCAGCATCCTTTGAAATAGAACCAGGCACCTACTACATCACAGCTGAAGCTACTGGTGAAGAAGCTGTTGGATTTGACATGCCATCCTACTTTGGGAGGTCTGAAAATGTATCGGTCTCTTCTGGAAACACCGCAGAAATCAGTGTCACAGTATCCTTGACCAACGTCAAAGTTTCAGTCAACTATAGTTCTGTGGTGCAGGAAAGTTTTGACTCCTATACCACGACTGTCAGTTCTGGAGGAGATGATTTGGTTTTTACTGAGGACGAGACCCGGTCTGGCTTCTTTCCCGCTGGTGTAGAATTAAGCCTACTGATTGATGTGGACGGTCTAACTGCAACAAATAGCGTTCCCTCGCCGGCAGCCAGAGACCACTACATAGTGAACGTGGATTTCAGGGCTGGATCCATCGTATTTGACCTGGATTCTACAATCACTGAACCAACCTATGACCTGCCCGATGGCCTCTATCTCCAAGATGCAGCAGGATCGATAAACGAAAATCATAGGCTGCTTTCTGAATTAGTTTCTGCTCCTGATTTCATGAGTATGGAGAGAGAAGGCTTCTATCAGGGTCTATTCTACATAGACCAGGGAGCCTATAGTCTGGTCGAACTTCAAGATGGTGAGATTGCAAACTTGTACGGTGGATCACCATCTGTGACTGAGGGTAGAAATCCTGAATGTGATGGCTCCTCTTCCTATCAGCTCATAGATGCCCAAACAGGTGGAAGTAGATTCTCCGTCAATGCTACCAGTATCTATGTAATGAGTTTTGATGAAACCCTAAGCGAAATCATCTATGATGAGTTGACAACCGTGTCTCTCATAGGTGGAGCGACTGATCCTGGCTGGGGAGGAGATACCGAATTCAATCCTGTAGCACTATCGAGTGAAGGTGGTAGCTGGACAGTATCTGAGGTAAATCTTAGGGAAGGGCAATGGAAGATTAGATCGAACTGTCGATGGGAAATAGATAGACGAATAGACCCTGCCGGAGAACTTGATAACTCTAATGGTTACGTCTTCTTCACGAATCTTGGATCCAGTGACGGCACCCCCCAGAATTTAGTACTCGGTGGTCCCAACATTGAAAACTCCGTTGATGGCGTCTATACCATCAACTTAGATTGGAACCCTACAACTGGATTTTCCGCAGAAACCATTAGGACAGGAGACATAGAAGAAGAACCAATTCCCGATGTTTATACTTGGGGCATTATAGGATCGGCCACACAACCTGACGGTTGGAGTAATGATAAGAAGCTCACCTATGTAGGACAGCTTGATGGTGTTTACACATGGAGAGGTGTATTTCCACTTGCTGGTGGAACAGGAGATAATGCTTTCAAATTCAGAACAGATGAAACCTGGGCCATCAAACTAACGCCGACAGATGCGAATGTGACCCTAAATACGGAGGATGGAACCATCAGTGATGATGGAGCGACCAACTCTGATGGACAGTGGTTTGTTGCGGATGGTCGATCAGGTTTGTACTACTTCGAAATTAACACCTCTGATAATGCTGAAACGTGGAACATCATTATCGATGAAGCAACCTTCGAAATTATTGGAGAAGCAACACCTGGCGGCTGGGATACAGGTACCGAAATGACCTATAATGATGACTTGGCATCTGCTACCGTATCAGGACTTTCCCTTACGGATGGTGGATACAAATTCAGAGTCAATCAGTCGTGGGATTATAACCTAGGTGGGTCTCTTACCGAACTCGTATTCGATGGGTCGAACCTTACTGCAACAGCAGGAATCTATGACATTACCATTGGTACTGCAGACGGAGGAGTTACCTATACTGCAGTGGTAGAGTAAGTTGTTTGCATTTAAACAAGAGAGAAGCTGTCATCTAGTGGCAGCTTTTTTTTTGATCCAAAATGAGTAAGTAGACAGCACGAGTTCCTTTCAAAGTCTTTTAAAAAAAATAACTAGGTTGCATTCATGCGATTGCGCAGAACCCTTTCCATAGTAACCCTCATGTTGATAGGAGAACTCATTTTTCTCCTACCTTTTGTGGTTACTCGTATCTTCCGACCGACCTTCCTCAAAGTATTTGACATTACCAATCTGGAGCTAGGTACTGCCTTTTCACTTTACGGGATCGTGGCAATGATTGCCTACTTTGCGGGAGGTCCCATTGCTGATCGGTTTGCGCCCAG
>JABSPG010000147.1:0-3036 GCA_013214445.1 Ekhidna sp.
GATGAATTACCGGTTTGGATTCAACATAAGACAGATCCAAACATCACTCAAAAAAGCAATCGAGTCTACAGTAACATGGTGGAACTTGTAGATTGCGAGAAAGTATACATCCGAGACGTCACGCTCCAAAATACCACCGAGTGGACGTTGCATATGTTTGATTGTACAGATGTGCTGGTAGACGGTTTAAAAATCGACAACAACTTGTATGGACCAAATGCAGATGGTTTTGATCTAAGCGGTTGTCAGAATGTACGTATTACAAATTGTAACATTAGTACGTGTGACGATGGTATATGCATTAAGACCTTTCCTGCTAGCAGAGAGAGCAAAAATATCACGGTTACAAATTCTGTGATTCGAACTTCCTGTGCTGCCTTGAAATTAGGCGAAGTATACAAGCCCATAAGTGACATTACTTTCAGCAACTGTACAATCTATGAATCTTCCAGAGCATTTGCTATTTACACCAGACATGGCGGAGATGTGTCGAATATCAATGTGAGCAATATCGTAGCAAATACGAATGCCCCTTTGGTCCTTAACCGCCCTTTTCAACTTGGGGCATGGGATATGAAAGATAGAAAAACGGGTGAGACGATAATAAAGGGGGGTGATATCTCGAATGTAACAATTACCAATTTTTTAGCTACTACAGAAGGAAGAGCTATGGTAACTGCTGATGATGGAGCTAAAGTCAAAAACCTAACCTTAAGAAATATTTCGTTCAATTATCCTTACATAGAAAATCCAGAAACGTACGGTGCAAAAGCCACCAGTGGTCAGTTTCAAGGTATGAATGAAGAAGGGAAAACTGCGAAAGCTGCAATGATTCTTTCGGGTGTAGAAGATGTTTTAATCGATAATTTCTCACTCAATTTTCCGAACCCTTACGATAGCGTACCTAAAGAATGGAGACATCCGGTTCGAATAGAGAATGGAAGCAATAGTCGGCATACACCTGTTTATGGGCTTGCTAAACAAACGGAGATGCAAGCACTTTGGATTCGAGACTCTGAAAATGTGTTTATCAATTCACCATTGGCAAACTCTTCTTCTTCAGATTTGCTAGTATTGGATATTGAAAATTCGTCTTATAAAGTCATGGATTATAAGTGATGTTGAAGCTAGGATTACAAGCGATTTTTCTTTTACTCTCCTTTTGTGCATGGTCACAAAAAGTAGACCTCTATCAAGTTTGGCCGGCGCAATGGATTACTTCAAATGGCCCTCAAAAAGAATACTCAGTTCATTATTTCTGAAAGTCCTTTGAACTAGATTCTTTGCCCAAAGAGCTCATCGTTCATACATCCGGGGACACCAGATATCAACTTTATGTCAATGGAAGTATGGTGACATGGGGTCCTTTGACTGGGGATCTTAGACATTGGTATTATGAAACATCAGACATAGCACCTTATTTGAAAGAAGGGAAGAATGTGATAGCAGCCGCTGTGTTGAACTATGGTTCACATCCACCAGACTCAAGAGTAACAGTACAAACGGGTTTTTTGCTATGCACGGATGATCAGCGAAACAAATTCCTCAATACGAACAAAAAAAATTGGAAGGCAATTCATGACAAAGCCTATATGCCAAACGTGATTGATAAATCTCAGGTGAATGGGTATTATGGGGGTGGCTCCAGAGAAATTGTTGATGGAAATGCACCTATCTGGGGATGGAACGAAACAGGCTTTAACGATGATGATTGGGGTGCTGCGAAAGTCGTAGAACGGGCATTTGCTAAGACATGCAAATGGGCCAGTCGGTGGAAGTTGACACCTCGCACATTGATTCATGAAAAGTTGACACCTGCCAAATTTGAATCAATACGCATAAAGGAAGGATTAACGATCGATGGAGATTTTTTGAGTGGATCAGGCGAAATCCAAGTTCCCGCAAATACAAAAGCCAGAGTCGTTTTTGACTGGGGAAGTGAAGTCACAGCTTATCCAGTTTTGAAAACAAGTAGTGGTGAGGACGCTGTAATCACTTGTACCTACGTGGAAGCACCTTACATTGGTGATCCTAAGAAAAAGAACAAAGGCAATAGAAATGAAGTAGAGGGCAAGAACTTCTTTGGTTATTATGACCGTTTCACCACTGATGGTGGGGAACACAGAGCTTATAGACCATTTTGGTGGAGGGCATTTCGTTATGTAGAGATGACTATTGAGACCAGTAATGAGCCATTAGTCATAGAAGAGTATTCTGGAATTACGTCCTACTATCCCTTCGAGCAGAAAGCATTCTTTTCCCTCTCTGACAAGAAGGGAATAATTTAAGATCGTAAGATCCAAAAGATGATCGAGATCGGGGATCGAACGTTGATGGCCTGTTCGCATGAACATTTTATGGACTGTCCTTACTACGATGAAAGCCAGTTTGAAGGGGATACAAGGATTCAGGCATTGATTAGCTACTACAACTATGGGGATAGCACCTTGGGAAGGAATGCCATTGACCAATTCTCCTGGTCCATCAATGATGAAGGGTTTCTATCCGCCAGGTACCCTACTAATAGCTTATACTATATCCCAAATTTTTCCATTTATTGGATTGGGATGTTGTATGACTACATGATGCACTTTGACGATCCCACATTCGTCAAATCCAAATTGCCGGTGATGCGTCAGATTCTGAGTTATTTTGAAGGAAAAGAACGTGAAGACGCCACGCTACGATCATTGGATTACCATCGATTTGTTGATTGGTCATTTAAGGCAGGTGAGGCGCCACAAGATGGAAGCGGTTACTCAGCATTAGCCGATTTACACTATTTAATGGCATTGCAATGGGCTACCGCATTGGAGGAATATGTTGGTAAGTCTTATTTCCAAATGACATATGCTGAAACGGCTTCTCGCTTAAGTAGAAGTATTAGAAAGCTGTACTGGAATGAGCCCATGCAGCTCTTTACTGATGTCCCCAATGATGAAAAACAACTTTTCCAGCATGCAAATTGTCTAGCAATTTTGACCAATGTTGCTACTGGTGAAGAAGCGAAATCGATTATGCAGAAGGTCTTGGATA
>JABSPG010000147.1:3046-8661 GCA_013214445.1 Ekhidna sp.
TTACGTTTTTGAGGCTCTTGCACATGCCGGTTTAGGTGATAAATATTTAGATAATCTGTATGTTTGGGAAGAAGTGATACAGCTTGGGGTAACTACATGGCCAGATACTGGGCCCAATAGTCGCAGCGAATCTCATGCTTGGGGAGGAAGTCCTAACTACCACTTTCTGAAGATCCTTGCGGGTATTACTCCAACATCTCCAGGGTTTAGTACAATTGATATTGCACCCTATTTTGGGCAAGGGGAACAAATGAAGGCGGTTTTTCCTCACGCTAAAGGTCCAATTACGATGGATATTGTAAGGAAGGATCAGAGGGTAAAGGGTGTTATAACGATTCCGAATAACCTTGACGTGCTGTTTAAATGGAAAGGAAATGAATACGAGCTCTTGGAAGGGGACAATATTATTGATTACTAATACTCAAGTGAAATGAGCGGAAGAAATGGAGTTTTTGTTTTGTTGTTACTGCTTGCGGTAAACTCAATATATGCACAGCGCAAGCCTTTACCAGAGCCAGATTTACCCAATATTTCATATGGTTCTCACGAGCGTCAGGTTTTTGATATCTGGTTTGCTGATTCTTCCAAAGTGACGCCACTAGCCATCTACATTCATGGAGGTGGGTTTGTTAGTGGAGATAAGCGCCGACTTAATCAATGGACACTAAACGAGTTGCTAATTGCAGGAATATCAGTTGCTGCTGTCAACTACCGTTTTATTGATCATGCTCCACTACCAGCTGCGCACCGAGATGTATTGAGGGCTGTACAGACCATTAGATCAATGTCTAAAGATTGGAAAATAGATAAGACGAAGATTGCGGTCTTTGGAGGTTCGGCGGGTGCACAGCTCAGCATGTGGCTGGCATTTAGTGACGAGATGGCAAATCCAAAATCAAATAATCCTGTTGAAAGGGAATCCTCTCGATTGACTTGTGTGGCCACTAGTGGAGGCCAGACCACCATGCATATGGAGCAATGGCGTAGTTGGATTTCCGAGTTTGTTAAGTACGGGACAACACAAGACGAGTTTTACGGCAGGCAAAACAAGAAGGAGCGTAAAAAGACGATTGAAAGTATTTCAGCTTATTCGATTATCTCAAGTGATGATCCTCCAATCTATATGAAGTACGGAATGCCGCCAGAAGAAGCTGTGCCTGAGAAACCTAAGAAAGTACAAGGGTGGAAGGTTCATCATGTCAATTTTGGTATTAAGTTGAAGGAAAGGATGGACTCTTTGGGGGTAGAAGCGCATTTGAAGTATCCTCAAGCCTCGGTGGAGTATAAAAATCAAGTTGAATTTTTAAAATCCAAGCTCCTACAGTAGTAGTTTACCTGAAAACGAATAGAATTTGGATTTTGCTGATTTTGGTAGTGACTGGATGTTCCATTGAAACCAATATGGATTCCCAGCCTAATGTCCTTATCATTCTGGTCGATGATATGGGCTATTCTGATCTGAGCAGCTATGGTGGAGAAATTCCTACTCCAAACATTGATAGACTGGCAAATAATGGCATTCGTTTTACTAAGTTTTATAACAGTGCCAGGTGTTGCCCTTCCCGAGCTTCTTTGATGACTGGACTTTATCCGCATCAGGCAGGCATGGGTCATCAAAATCAGAATAAAGGGATTCCTTCCTACAGTGGACGGGTAAATTCCAATGCTACTACAATTGCCGAAGTGCTTGACCAAAATGGATACGATACATATCATGTTGGCAAATGGCACCTGGGAAGTGATTCAGCTTATTGGCCGAATATGAAAGGTTTTAAGGAGTCTTTCACTTTGGTGGATGGGGCTATGAATTATTTTAATCGCTCACCTTGGGTGAAGAATCAAGACTCACTAGAACTTACCTATAATGCCAAACCCTATGATTTAAAAGAAGGCTTTTATGCAACTACAACCTTTACAGACTCTGCTATTTCATTTGTTGAAAAGCGAGAGGTGGACAAAGCCTTCTTTATGTACATGGCTTACAATGCACCTCATTGGCCCTTGCACGCTCCTCAGGACGATATTGAGCCTTTTATTGGTAATTACCTAATGGGATGGGACAGCCTCCGAGCTCAGCGACACGGAAGCAATGAAACAACTTGGCCTCATTAGCGAAAAGCATGTACTCTCAGAGCGCTTTCATTCAGTCCCAGCTTGGGTTGACCTAGCTGATTCGCTGAAACAGGATTGGGATCTTAAAATGGCACTATATGCTGGGGTCATTTCCAACTTAGATAGAAATATTGGGAGGCTGATTTCGTCTTTAGAAAGTAATAATCAACTAGAAAATACCGTGATTATGTTTCTCTCGGATAATGGCGCATGTTATGAAGATCCGGTACCACCAAATGCACCCTGGAGCAATCATCCCACGGATGGGATTCAAGGCGGTCCAAATTCCTTTCCCAGTTATGGTATTCCTTGGGCAAATGCCAGTAATACGCCATATGCATATTTTAAATCCTATTTGCATGAGGGTGGTATCCTTACGCCGTTAATCATCCATTATCCAGCCAAAATCAAAAAAGGGATGATTAATAGTAATACATTAGGTCACATTTCGGATATCATGCCTACAGTACTAGAACTGGCAGGGATCGACTATCCGTCTACCATAGGGGAAAGAGATATTACCCCTTTAGCTGGCCGATCATTCTTGAATTCCTTTACGAATCCGGAGGAAAAAGGTAGAGATACCATCTTTTGGGAGCATGAATTTCATAGAGCTGTTAGAGCAGGGGATTGGAAGTTAGTTTCTCCTTATAAGGTCAAGGGGAAGAAAAAGATTGTAAATAAGTGGGAGTTGTATAATCTCACTGAAGATCCAACCGAGCAAAATGATTTATCAAATCGTTTCCCAAATCGAGTTGATGAGATGTCTTTAGCCTATGAGAATTGGAGACAAAAAGTTGGTGCTTTAACTAAATCAGAGTTGAAGATGGAAACTGAACGCATAAGAACGAAACTTCGAGAAAAAGAATGAAAAGACGCGAATTCATAATTACCTCTACAGGAGCGGTGGCGGCTTCTATGTTGCCTTTCTCCATGCTTGCTCAGCAAAAGAAAGACCGGAAACTGGCAGCATACTACTTTTTGGCGGGTATGTATACGCTCAAGCCAGATAGCATACGATCCGAGCTAGATGAAATGGCATCTTGGGGAATGCAAGTCGTATGCATTGGTGTAACATCTCTTGCGCTCAATCGGGCACCACGAAATATCAATTTTATCTTGGAGGAATGTCACAAAAGGAAGATGGAATGTCACATCGTGCCTTCTCGCATTGCTGGAATAACGGCAGGTGCGCCCATTAGTCCCAGCTCATTTAGTCAGCTTAATCCAGATGCTTGGATAAAGGACAAGGATGGACAAACTCCACTAAGAAAAGTTGGCCCAATATGCAGCTTTTATCACCCCAAAGTTGTGGATTATTATCACGAACTGATGGTAGAGATGCTTGATTTATGGGATCTGGATGGAATCATTTGGGATGAGCCCAAGACGTCTTATTGGCAAGATCATTCATCACTAGCGCTGAAGAATAACCCAACTGCTGATTTTAGAACGTATATGAAAGATCATACGGACTTCTTTTCAAGCGTAAATAAGACGATTAAGGACAAAAAGAAGAATTGCACAATCACTTTTTTCGACGAGGCTGTAAGACCAGACATAGTAGTAGAAGAAATTGCCAAAATGAAATACTTGGACTATTATGGTACCGATGGGAAGCCTTGGCCAAGGGAGGCTTCTCCACTAGGGATGGAAGCAGAGCGAAGCAAAAAAGTAGTACCAGTGTACGGTGAACGCTTTTTTACAAAGGCGAGAAAGAATGGCTTAAAGACCATGTGTCTGCCGGAGAATCACAACATGTCAAGGCAGGATAACGACTTAATGGAGAAGCATCTTCCACAAATCTTGGAGCTAGACATTGATATGTGGGTGTATTACTACTATGGTAGAAATCAAGAGGAGCCTGAACGTAACATGCAGATCATTAAAGACAATATCAAGACGTTCAAGTCATGAAAGTTGAGCTTAAAAACTCGAGCCTTCTTTTAAAAGAAAAGTGCTGAATGAAGTCAGTCAAAGCTATTCCAATTATACTTCTTGTTTTGGTACTGCTAAGCGGTTGTCAAAAACCGAAAGTGGTGCAAAGTGAAATTGATTGGCCAGGATTCATGGCTAATCAAGATTTGATTTGGGATGAATTACCTCTAAGGTGGGAAAATGCCCCCTTCAATGGAAATGGTTTGGTAGGTAGTATGCTTCATGTAAGCCCAGATTCTAACTCATTGAGATTGCTCTTAGGACGGAGCGATATCGGGAAGCTTGATTATCCGGGTCATTTTAGAGACCCTAATAGAATACAGCTAGGCTCAATCGACCTTCAAACCAATGGAAAAATTCTCGTCAAGGAGAGTTCGATGAGACTGGACCTTTGGAACGCTCAACTTACCGGACAGATAAAAACAACGGAAGGCGCTTTTAAGCTCAGGAGTTTTGTAGTTAAAGATGAGCCTCTATTGTTGTTTGAAACCTATGATTTTGAAGGAAACGAAGTAGGCAGTGACTGGGAACCAGCTTTTCAAGGTAGTGGACGCTATTCCGAGATAGACCAACTAAAGATTTTTGAAGTAAAAGATACGATTCAGCATACCAGATCTGAGGTGAAAAGTGGCGGATATGCAATCGCTTGGAAAGAAGATCAATTACCCAACAAGAATATATTATCCCTATCCATCAATAGCTCACCAAGCACACACAGTATTTGGAACTCCTCTGATAGAGGCAAGCTATCCGCTAAAGAGGATGCTTTGAAGATATTTGAAAATATTGATGGCAAGGGGATAGATCAGCTTTATCAAGAGCAAGCCGATTGGTGGCATGACTTTTACAGGAAGAGTTTTGTTTCGTTCGGCAACAAGGAACTGGAATCTTACTACTGGATACAACTCTATAAGATGGCATCTTCATCCCGTGCAGGGTATCCAATGATTGATAACCACGGTATTTGGTCCGTTGAACCAGTCTACGGATTTGCCACTTGGGATTTAAATGTACAGATCATTTATCGACTCCATATGGCTTCCAATCATTTAGAATTGAGTGAACCCCTGCTTCGATTCCTTGAGGAGAACTACAATGAAGAATCCATGTATGTTGATTCTTTAAGTGAATTTCGTGCAGGCTTATGTCAGCAGACTTTCCTAAGATACAAGTATGTAGATCCAGTTTATTGGGAACATGACGAGAAAAGCCCCTGTGATGGTCCTGCAAAATTTCTATGGGGCACACATAACTATTGGCTGCATTTTCAATACACCCAAGATTCCTCGATGCTGCCAAAGCTCAGAGATATGTTGGAAGGTGGGATTAATGCGATGAAATCAGGAATGGTTTTGGAAGAGGACGGCAAGTGGCACATCCCCTACGGTCACAGCTGGGAGACTTGGAAGGGTAAAGATCCCAATGCTCATTTAGCAGTATTGAGGTGGGCGCTAGAAACGATCCAATTGATCGGGTATGATGAACTCAAGAATCCGCGATGGAAAGAATTCAATAGAAGCCTTGCTGACTATGTCGTTGGAGAAAATGGGGGTATATGCTGGGGG
>JABSPG010000148.1 GCA_013214445.1 Ekhidna sp.
GTTGGAATATTCTTGCGGTAACAAGTCCAACAAGGGCGACTTGTCTGGGAAATGGTTTTCGACAATCAAACGATAAGATTAAGAAGTTCTGGTTGGTTATTTAAGTAACTACCAAAGAAGTGTTTCTCTTTCATTCGTTCGATCAACGAAGGCAAATCTTCAGGACTACTTAGTTCAACGCCTACGACCGCAGCGCCCTTCTCTCTTGAGTTCTTCTTGGTGTATTCGAAATGCGTGATGTCATCTTTCGGTCCAAGTATTTCTGCCACGAATTCCTTCAGTGCTCCAGCTCTTTGCGGAAAACGAACCACAAAGTAGTGCTTCAATCCCTTGTACAAGAGTGCTCTTTCTTTTATTTCCTCTGTCCGAGTGATGTCATTATTGCTTCCGCTCACGACACAAACGACTGTCTTGCCTTCAATGTCATCCCTTATTTGATCCAATGCGGAAATTGATAAAGCTCCAGCGGGCTCAACGATGACTGCTTCACGATTATACAGCTCTAGCATTGTCTCGCAAATCTTCCCTTCATGCACGGTGAGCACATCGTCCAAAGTGTTTTTACAGATCTCAAATGTGAGATCTCCTACTTGTCTGACCGCCGCACCATCAACAAATTTTTCAATCTTCCCTAGTGTTGTGTTTTTTCCATTAGAGATAGAAGTTTGCATCGCTGGTGCACCGAGAGGTTCTATACCAATGATTTTTGTTTTTGGTGATAGCGTTTTAAACACAGTGCTGACTCCAGCAGCAAGTCCGCCACCACCGATCGGTAATATCAAATAGTCTATTGGATCTTCAATCTGATTTAGTATTTCCAATCCTACCGTTCCCTGTCCTTCTATCACCTTTTGATCATCAAAAGGGTGAATGAAAGAGGCATGGTTTTCCTTTTGGAACTGCAAGGCGGCCTGATAGGAGTCATCAAATGTGTCGCCGACCAATTGAATATCTACATACTCTTTTCCAAACATCCGAACCTGCTCCACTTTCTGATTCGGCGTAGGAATTGGCATAAAAATCGTCCCTTTGATTTTTAGTTTATGGCAAGAATACGCCACGCCCTGAGCATGGTTGCCGGCACTCGCGCAGACTACTCCTGCTTTGGAATCATCTGGAGTCAGCGAGGACATTTTGTTATAAGCACCCCTGATTTTGTAGGATCTTACTGGCTGTAAGTCTTCTCGTTTGAACAAAATCTTAGCCCCAAACTTCTCTGAATGATTGAGATTATAGAGGAGAGGGGTAAGGCTAGCTACCTCCTTTATGGAGGTGGCTGCCTGCTCTATGTTACTAAGCGATATGGTATTTTCGAGAGTAGTCACTAGCTATTTTCTGGGCGTAATTGTCTCACGGCTGCACCTGCTCGCCACATTTCAGATTCCTTCAGTTCTGCTAGTTCCTTTTCTAAGCCTGCACGGTAATCTGATTTTTCGTTCGCTGTGATCGTGATTTTTGCTTCGTTTCCAGTTTCTACACTATCATAAAGTTCTTCAAATACTGGGCTAACAGCATCTCTAAATTTCTTCCACCAATCTAGTGCGCCTCGTTGTGCAGTCGTAGAACAGTTTGCATACATCCAGTCCATGCCATTCTCAGCAACTAATGGATACAAAGATTGAGTAGCTTCTTCTACCGTTTCATTAAATGCTTCCGATGGTGAGTGCCCCCTTTTGCGCAAGAGGTCGTATTGAGCGGCAAATAAGCCTTGAATGGCTCCCATCAAACTTCCTCGTTCTCCAGTGAGATCACTGTAAACTTCCTTTTGAAAATTCGTCTCGAATAGATATCCAGATCCAACTCCAATTCCTAATGCGATTACTCTTTCTCTTGCCTTGCCTGTAGCATCTTGGTGGATTGCAAAAGAGGAATTCAGTCCTTTTCCAGCAACAAATAGTCTTCTCAAAGAAGTACCAGATCCCTTAGGAGCAACAAGAATCACATCTACATCTGATGGAGGAATAATGCCTGTCTGGTCTTTGTAGGTGATACCAAAACCATGACTGAAATAGAGAGCCTTTCCAGGAGTAAGATACTTTTTTACATTTTCCCATTGCGCGATCTGCCCCGCATCCGATAATAAATATTGGATGATGGTACCTTTCTCACAAGCTTCATCTATTTCAAAGAGATCGACTCCTTCAGTAAATCCATCCGCTTGCGCCTTTGCCCAGGAGTCACCGCCTTTTCTTTGTCCAACAATGACATTAAATCCATTGTCTTTTAGATTTAGTGCTTGTCCAGGGCCTTGTACCCCATATCCAATCACTGCGATGGTCTCATCTTTTAATATTTCTCGTGCTTTATCTAATGGGAACTCTTCACGGGTGACTACCTCTTCTACAGTTCCTCCAAAGTCAATTTTTGCCATTTTCTAATTCAGTTTTTCTAGTTAAAATTCTTTAATGCTTAAGCTATTTGAGTTTGAGGTTTCCAGTTCTTGGATGAAAGCCTCTGTTCGTCTTTTTGATTTTGATAGCGCTACTCTTCCTGACCTTACAAATTCCAATAGATCGTATGGTACCAATGCCTCATATAGTTCATGCGTCTCCTGCTTGATGCCGGTTTTTTCTATGACTATTTGGTCGTTTTCCGTAGCTACGATTTTGGCTCCATGGTTTCTGATCAGCTGCTCCAATTCTTTGTTTTCCTCGTATACTTGAAGCCCAAGCTTGTACAGAGCAATCTCTCGATAATAGATCTCACTTTCCTCGTAATAAAAGGAGCCTAGTACATCAACTACCTTCCGGATTTGTTTTACAATCTTCTCAACATCTACTTTCGTGAGAGAAACGACAATCGTGTATCGACTAACCTCACTAATCTCTGAGCTGGATACATTCAAGCTTCTGATATTGATTTTTCTCCTATTGAAAATGATTGTGATCTTATTTAATAGGCCGGGCTTATCCTCTGTCAGGATGGATATGGTGTATAATTTCTCTTCCATCACTCTAATCTTATTTTTGATACTGAACTTCCGGTAGGCACCATAGGAAAGACATTTTCTTCTTTTTCAACCATCACCTCCAGTAAACTAGCGCCATCGGTGTTGAGCCAGTTGTCGAAGGCGTCCTCCAATTCATCCCGATTTTCAATTCTTCTTGCAGGGACATTATAGCTCTCACTTAATTTGATGAAATCAGGGTTCTGCATTTCTGTGAAAGAATACCTCTTGTCGAAGAAGAGTTGCTGCCATTGGCGTACCATTCCTAGGAACTCATTATTAAGAATCAAGATCTTGACCCCTACATTGTATTGCATAATTAGACCAAGTTCCTGGAGGGTCATTTGAAAGCCCCCATCACCAACAATAGCTATGACTTCTCTATCTTGAGCTCCAATCTTGGCTCCAATTGCCGCTGGCAGACAGAATCCCATTGTGCCGAGTCCTCCTGAAGTGATGTGACTTCTTTTATGATCGAACTTATAGTAGCGGCTAGCCATCATTTGATGCTGACCCACGTCTGTGACAACAAGTGACTTGCCCTCTGTGTAGTTTGATAATTTGTGAATGACTTCCGCCATGGTCATTTTACTGCTTGCAGGGTCAATAGACTTTTTGATGGCTTTATCCATCTCTATTCGATCGCAAGCATGGAATTCCTCTAACCAGTCCTCATGTGTATTTTCATTCACTAATGGAAGTAGTGCCTTAAGCGCTTGCTTGGCATCCCCATTTATGGCTACCTCAGACTTGATGTTTTTGTCTATTTCCGCTGGATCTAGCTCAATATGGATGACTTTTGCTTGAGCTGCATAGGTCGAAACATCTCCGGTCACTCGGTCATCAAATCTCATTCCTACCGCTATGAATACATCACATTCATTGGTCTTGACATTTGGGCCATAGTTCCCATGCATTCCAGTATAGCCAACATACAAAGGATGTCTGGTAGAAAATGCCGAAAGCCCCAGCAGGGTGGAAGCTGCAGGTATTCCAGTCTTTTCTATAAATGCTTGAAGTTCCTCCTCAGCTTCTGATAGAATGACTCCCTGCCCAAAAAGCAAATAAGGTTTCTTCGCTGTATTTATCAGTTTTGCGGCAGCTTCTAGTGGTTCTTTTCTTAGCTCAGGATAAGGGTGATAGCTCCTGATTCGATCACATGGTTTATAGGTGTATTCGAAAGAGCTTTGCTGTGCATCTTTTGTGATATCGATGAGCACAGGACCCGGCCTGCCTGACTTGGCGATGTAAAACGCCTTTGCAATTGCTTCCGGGATTTCATCTGCTTGAGTCACTTGGAAATTCCACTTAGTGACAGGCATAGAAATACCTATGATGTCGGTTTCCTGAAATGCATCGCTTCCCAAAAGGTGACTGGCCACTTGTCCAGTGATACAAACCAATGGAGTGGAATCGATCATTGCATCGGTGATGCCGGTGATTAAATTGGTCGCTCCGGGTCCCGAAGTAGCAAAGCAGACTCCCACTTTTCCCGAAGAGCGAGCATAGCCCTGAGCGGCGTGAATAGCTCCTTGTTCATGACGAGACAAATAATGATTGAGCTGATCCGAATAGCCGTATAACGAATCGTAGACAGGCATGATTGCACCGCCCGGATAACCGAAAATAGTATCAACTTCCTCCTCAATTAAGCATTTAAGCACTGCTTCTGAGCCTAGCACTTGTTGAGAAGCTTTCGTTTCCTCTTTTGTTCTTTCTATCGTTGATGTACTCATGATTACGCTCGTTTAGTGTTGATCATTCATCAGTCATGCAGCCTTCCGATGCTGTAGTTACTGAATTGATATACTTCTTTAAAATTCCTCTTTTTGCTTTGTATGCTGGTTTTACCCACTGCTTCTGTCTTGCTAGCAGTTCTTCTTCGGATAGTTTTACAGTTAATGTATTGTTTTTTGCGTCTATGCAAATGATATCACCATTCTGGATTAAGCCCAGTGGGCCGCCTTCTTGAGCTTCTGGAGTAATGTGACCCACAACAAAACCGTGTGATCCACCAGAGAATCGGCCGTCAGTGATGAGCGCTACATCTTTGCCAAGTCCTGCTCCCATCACTGCTCCAGTTGGTTTTAGCATTTCAGGCATTCCAGGGGCACCTTTGGGGCCTGAGTATCTGATGACAATTACCTCACCTGGTTTCACTTCCTTACTGATGCCTTCAATAGCTTCAAATTCATCTTCGTAGCATCTGGCAGGACCTTCAAAGTACTCTCCTTCTTTCCCCGTGATTTTTGCTACGGCACCTTCAGGGGCTAGATTACCCTTCAATATTTGAAGGTGACCTGTCGGCTTTATAGGATTACTGAAATCATGAATGACCTTCTGATTTTCCTTTAATTCCCCAAACCCTTCCAGATTCTCAGCTATCGTCTTCCCCGTCACCGTTAGGCAATCTCCATTGAGATACCCTTCTTTGAGCATGAGTTTTAGCACAGCGGGAATACCTCCAACCTCATACAGATCTTCCATCAGGTACTCTCCACTAGGTTTCAGATCGGCAATGAAGGGTGTTTTATCAGAAATGTTTTGAAAATCATCAAGGGTTAGAGGTACGCCAGCAGATTTTGCCATGGCAATCATATGTAGCACAGCGTTGGTTGATCCACCCAGCACCATGATTAATCGTAGCGCGTTTTCAAAAGATGCTCGCGTCATGATGTCAGAGGGACGGATATCTTCCTTCAAAAGGTGCTTAATTGCTAATCCGATTTGTTGGATTTCTTTCTTTTTGTCTTCGCTAACAGCTGGGTTCGAGGAGGAGGTTGGTAGGCTCATTCCCAGCGCCTCGATTGCTGAAGACATGGTGTTTGCAGTGTACATCCCTCCACAAGCACCTGGTCCTGGTATGGCATTTTTTATGATCCCTTGATAGTCTTCATCAGAAATCTGGTTGCCGATCTTTTGACCATAAGCTTCAAAAGCAGAAACGATATTGAGTTTTTCACCCTTCCATTTCCCTGATTTGACTGTGCCACCGTAGACCATTAGTCCAGGTCGATTCAGCCTTCCAAGCGCCATGATAGAGCCAGGCATATTTTTATCACAGCCAACAACAGGGACTATGGCGTCATAGAATTGAGCATTTGCTACGGTTTCAATAGAATCAGCAATTATATCCCTGGAGATTAGGGAATACTTCATTCCCACGGTTCCGTTAGACATCCCATCGCTAACTCCGATGGTGTGAAAGATCAATCCCAGTAAATCAGCTTCATTGACGCTCTTCTTTACCTGATGAGCTAGAATGTTGAGATGCATATTGCAAGGGTTTCCCTCAAAGCCGGTACTTACAATTCCTACTTGTCCCTTTTTGAGGTCATTTTCAGAAAGGCCCAAAGCATATAATTGGGCTTGAGAACCTGGCTGAGAGGGATCTTGCGTAATGGTCTTACTATATTTATTTAATTCACTCATGGGATGTTTGGGCATAAAAAAACCCTTCTCGGTGTTGAGAAGGGTTCGTATATCTTAATCATTACACTTCTCAACACCATCGATTTTCGATGACAATCACATTAAAAATGATGATAGTATTGAGCATGCTTAGATTCACTTTTTTTTCTTATTGTTAAAAATTGAGAAGACAATGATATAACCATTTATATATGAATTCCAATTTATATCTATCTAAATGATACAATTTAGTGAGACTCTGACTGTATCGCTCTTGATATTCACATTGCCTCTCTCTTCGATGTAGCACGCAATCATGTCTCCAACTTTCGAACAAGTACTAGGCTCGCGATCCCCAGCAATATCCTGTGTCACAACCTCATTGTTCATTGCCCATTTTACACCATTGCGAATCATTTCGGCTTCCTGAAAAAGGCCAAAGTGCTCATACATCATCGCGACGGAAAGAATGGAAGCCATTGGATTCGCAAGATCTTGTCCTTTCGCTTGTGGATAGGAACCATGAATGGGTTCAAACATGGCAACTTTTTTACCAACAGAGGCAGAAGGGAGCATTCCCAATGATCCGGTTATCACACTAGCCAAATCAGATATGATGTCGCCAAACATGTTTTCAGTAAGAATTAAATCAAATTGACCTGGATTAGCCATTACTTGCATTGCTGCATTGTCTACAAAAAGGTAGTCAACAGTCACTTTTGGATATTCCTGGCTAATTTCTTGAACGACCTTTCTCCACAGTCGTGAGGTCTCAAGCACATTAGCCTTGTCAACAAGTGTCAATTTGTTGCGACGATTTGTCGCTGCTTCAAAGGCTTGGTAAGCTATTCTGCTAATTTCCCAATCTGAATAAGAGCAAAGGTCAGATGCTGAAGTTCCATCTTCAGACTTTTTCTTTTCACCGAAATATATTCCTCCTGTAAGCTCACGGTAGATGACCATGTCAACATTTTCTAAAAGGTGATTCTTTAAGGGAGATACATCATTTAGAATGCTGTAGGTTGTGATTGGACGCACATTTGAAAACAGCTCCAGTGACTTACGCAGTTTCAAAAGGCCTTGTTCAGGCCTTACTGGGAGGCTAGGATCATTATCAAACTTTGGATCACCGATGGCTCCAAGAAAAACCGCATCACTTTCAAGACATGAATTTAATGTTGAGTCGGTTAAAGGTGTTCCATGCTTGTCAATGCTTATTGCTCCAAAATCGGCTTCTTTCAGATGAAACTTATGATCAAAAAGATGATTAATGGCTTCAATGACTTTGACACCTTGCGCAACCACTTCCGGTCCTATACCATCACCTGGTAAAACTGTTATCTTTTTTTCCATGATACTAAACTGGGATACTTCTTATAGACTCGTATTCCTCTACTTCTTTTCTAAGATTTATTAAATATTCTGTTTCATCCACTCCATCTAGCAAGCATTGCTTCTTGAATGGATGGATTTCAAATTCTTCTTCTAGTGCTATTGATTTACAGGTCAGTCTTTGAGATGACAAGTCAATGGTAATCTGTACCTCCGGGTTCTGTGTGATGGCTTCCATCAAAAGCGACACGGGTTTTTCGTGTAGTTCAATTGGAAGGATCCCATTGTTGTAAGCATTTCCTTTGAATATATCTGCAAACTGTGTAGAGATGATCGATTTTATCCCATAATCTGCGATGGCCCATGCTGCATGTTCTCTACTGGATCCACATCCAAAGTTGTTCCCGGCCACTAGGATAGATGCTTGTTTTCGTTCAGGTTTATTCAGAATGAAATCCTCATTGGGACTGCCATCGGCAGTGAATCTCCAGTTGTAAAATAGATTTTTTCCATATCCAACTTTGTCTACCTGCTTTAGAAATTTAGCAGGTATGATTTGATCCGTATCAACATTGTCGATAGGCAATGGGATGGCTGTCGAATTAATGTTCATGGAGAAATGTAGTTGGGTCTGTAATTTTTCCTGTCAATGCAGAAGCTGCTGCTGTGAGAGGACTGGCTAAAACGGTTCTGGCTCCTTCGCCTTGCCTTCCCTCAAAATTTCTGTTTGAGGTAGAAACACATAAAGATCCCGGTGGGATTTTGTCATCATTCATTGCAAGGCATGCTGAACATCCAGGTTCTCTAAATTCAAATCCAGCGTCTCTGAAGATCTGATCTAAATTCTCTTCAATCGCCTGCGCTCTTACTTTCATCGACCCAGGAACCACCCAAACATTCACGCTTTCTGACTTCTTTTTACCTTTAATTAAACCGGCTACTGCTCTTAAGTCTTCGATTCTGCCATTA
>JABSPG010000149.1 GCA_013214445.1 Ekhidna sp.
ACCAAGGTGACTCGGACGCTAAGGATTTTGCAGTCCCCGAAAAGAAATCACATAAAATAAAACCCTTCATAACAAGTCGTTTTTGACGAATCAGAAGAAAGCAAAGACATCATTTGACAAATCTCGTCGCGAGCTTTCCATTGGTACTCATAAAATTGCTTATCTTCTCTCCAATACTTGATAGCTATTTTTCGAACACCTAGGAACTTGAGCTGCCCAATCTTTAAAGCAAAGTGCTCATGGTTAGCGTACCTCGTGTACATGGGTGCAACACCTACAAGTTGGATATTATAATTACTAGCCATTTAATTCTCCAGTTGTTTCGACAAGGGACTTCTCCAAATGTTTCGACAAGGGAATCATCCTTTCCGTTAGTTGTCCACATTGTATTGTACCTTTCCAAACAGTCCTCAGTGGCTCCAGCTTAACATTGACATTTTTCAGAAAAGACTTGGCAGCATCCATGTTGTCAAACTCCCAATCTTCCTCGATATTAGTATGTGTTATTGAATTAGGTACGCTACTTGAGAATGTTTTCCATCCTGTTGTCCACTTAAACAAGCCAATCTTATAGTACTGGGGGTAGAACTTTCCACCTTCGCTAATTATCCGAACTTCCATTTTATTTCTCCAAGTGTTTATCTAAGTTGACCTCATGCATGTGCATGGGTGAATACGGGAGTGCTGGGTGGGACTTCACCTGTACGGTCCATCCAAATTGTAGCTTCGAGTATTTCCCCGTCATCATCTGCAAACCAGTATTCGTCCAAGCGGGGGTTATTGTACCATGCAGCAACTACTTCATTATTCACAATAACCCAAACAGGTGCAGCTTCGTCCCATGCACAACATAGAGGGTATACGCCGTTCTCTGTATTTCCATAATCTACCATAATTTGTTTTCCTTTCAGATAAGTGTTTAGTTGATGAAGGAAGGATAACTCCCTTCTAACTTAATTGCAAGCTATCTCTGAGATAACTTGCAATTCTTTATTTATTTAGACGGTAAAGAGGGCAAGCCATAGAGCAAGTGAATTTCAAGGCACTAAAGAGAAAAGGCCCTTAGTACTAAACTTTTGTCCACTTGCTATTTGTCCACTTGATACTCGTTCCATGTAGACACGGGTTTTCTCGGATACACTCCAGCCACACGATTCTATTACTTCCAGCAACCTTTTATATCTTTTGCAGGGTGCAACCACAGTAGGTGAGAGGTAGAATATCCCTTCATCCACTCCTGCATATATCGCTTGACCATCTTCTCCTAAGTAGTACTGGTTGATGTTGCTATCGAAGGATTGTAGTATAGACTGGAGATAGTCTCTTTCCCACAGTATCAGGTCGATGCAGCCTTCCACTTTAAGAACAAGTTTCACTCGTCCTGTCTGCCCACGGTCCTCTTCAAAATAATCTCCATCAGTGAGGTTCTCTACTTCAAGCCCTGCTAGTCGCATATCACGGATTGCCAGTATAAGGTTATGCTCAACGTCTTTTACACCACCTCTCCAGATACAGATATCTACATCTCTTGGTTCGATACCGTGCGCTTTGTCTCTCGCCGCACCACCACAGATAGCGTGAGGTACTTTACGGTCTTTCAAGATATCCATTACCAGTTTTAAGTCTTTCATGATTTGTTTTCCTTTTAAGCTGCTGCTTGTTTAGTTGATGGGAGAAGTTTACTTGAAGCCTCTCCACTTGTCAACAACTTATTTTACTTTTATCTTCTACCAAACTTTTTGGCACCATGTCCGTGAAGTAAGTTCCCATCTTCAGAGAGATGTACATCGGTGATAAGCGTGTACCCGAATGTTAGAGACTCTACGTGACTATCGGTATCGCTATAAACAACTACCCTTCTGTTGTGCAAGAGCTCGGCTGTACCCTCAATCTTTATAAGCTTTACATAATGACCTGGCCTGTAACCTTGTGACCACAGAGAGCTCTCAGGGGAGATACTTGCTACTAACGCTTCAAAGGTCCTATCGTTGGTAAGGTTTTTTATTTCAGAGTCAAACACTCTCTTCTCCTATTATCAGTTTTGAAAAGTGAGAGTCTAACAGTACCAAAAACTCCCCTCTTTCTATCTCTACGGCTAGCTCATCAAGGCCAGTATGTATGATGCTGGCATTCCGGTCAATCTTGTACAAGTCAATCCTGAAACTACGGCTCTGGGTGGGGTATCCTGATTGGGTGGGGTAGATACGCCTCTCATAGTACACCCAATCAGGGGTGACTTTCCGAGACTTGTCCCGGTAGAATTTATAAATCCCATCTACGATTGCCACCAGTACTGCTCCTCCCACTATCGCTACAAGCTCTTCGGGGGTAAATGCCATGCTCATGTAATTTTCTCCAATTGTTTACGATACCCTTCAGTTATCTCCAGTATCCTTAGCTGAAGAGCTTCTGGTTTCTCATTCTTACATTCTACCAGAGCTCTCATCAATATGTAAAGTGTTTCTGTGTTAGCCGAAGATTTAATACCATCAGCACTCTCTATGTAAATGGTAAGTGTTTTATCAAGGTGCTCACAGATATCTTTTAGTAATGCTGGAATATGGATACCGTGACTTTCAAGTAAAGCACGAATATTGTACTCATCTTTTATCGGTGCTGGTTCTTCTGTTTTATTTATTTTGTACCTGATTGTATCAGACATAAAAATTCTCCCGTTGTTTGTTGCTTTACTCAGAACTCACTCCATACTACAAGGAGTTCAGAGATATTAGCAGTGTACTTATCGACCCTTCTCTGACTCCGGGCATTTACACTGTGGTGCAAATTACGAGAAGAATCAGCAATTTTAACTAAGCAAGCATACTCTGATTGGCCCATGCCGCTGATGTAATCAGCCCTACTTTGGTTCTTTCCTTTGGTCATAATCAAGATACCAGTAGCGATAGTAGTCGAGAACATCTCTTGAATTTGCGGGTAAGTTGCTTCTGTATCCTCAAACAAATCATGTCCAAATGCAACACACAGATAAATATCACGTTCATCGGGATTGGTAATACCCCATGCATCCATCAGCTCAGCTGTTTTCTCTGCCACTTCATTCAGATGAAAATCATATCCACGAGTACCATACTTCTGGCCTTTGTGTGCCTGTACTGCGAAACGTTTCATTTTTGATACTACTTTTGATGCTCTCATAGTGTGTAAGCTCCTATAAGCTATTATTAGGACAATACGTCTATTACTGATAGGTTGGTAAGGCTACTGCCATTATCGTTGCTAGATTTGCCTGTGGCGAGCGATAAGCAGTGTTCATTAAGCTCATCTACATCTATCCAATAGTCGAAAAACCTGATAGGCACTTTATACTCATTTCCATTTATCCGTCCTGACTCTGCTGAGAAGATACCAATTTCCATGCCGAGCTCATCAAAACATGCAACCTCTTGTCCGTCTAGAGGGAGTTGCTGAAACCCAGAACCAACTTTACTATGTACATTCATACTCTATATTCCTTCTAAAAATGTTATCGAAATACTCGACGAAAGGGGCAATGTCGCTCGGCCCCCTGATTTAATAACTGAATTCTACACCACACTTAACACACTTGTCAACACATGTATGAAAGATAATTTCAGTATCCACCATCTCATGTTCTTTACAGGTATACTGCTTCCAAGTTACGTCTACCCTTTCACGGGCTATAGCTACCTGTTTCTCCAGACGTTCTAGCTTTTTCTTAGCAAGCTCATGCTCTTGTAAGGTAATGTTGTGCATGGTGGTTTTCCCGTATGATGATAGCATATTAATACTCCCACCCATAGAGGTATTGAGGCACACCGTTAGCTTCTTTTATTGCGGTAGCAAGTGTCTTCCATGGCACATTCCACTCACTGTAAATCATGAGATGTTTTTTGTGCATGATATCAACTACTTCAAATTCTCCGAACTCTAGAAGGGCCTGGTACTCTTCTTCCGTAACTACCTCAACGAAAAGGATACGGAAAGCCTCTTCCTCTGTATAAGCCAATACAACATCGGTGTCACCAACCTGGTATGCTTTTAATGCGGGTTTCGATTTGACTTCCCTCCCCCAGATAAGGAACCCCACTAGGGCTAAAGCTGTAAAGACTTCCGTTGATGCAATTAGTGCCTTGATAAAAATCGGGTCCATATTTGTTCTCCTAATAGTTAATTATGTAAACTGTTTTTCCTAATGATTCCATGTAGTCTATCATGTCTTTGGTTCCGGTGCTAGTTTTATTCCAGAATGCTATTAAAATATCTGAAACATCACCCATGTTGTGATTCCTGTTTATACCAGCCAGTACATTATAGGGACTACCATACTTATTGTACTTAACCCTGCATGGCTTAGTCTTGATATCCTTCCAACTAGCATCAAACTCTCTGTACGGCATTTGGTTATGCTTAAACAGCCTATGTGCCATAATGTCAGCACCTCTTGCCATACCGCAGACTAGTGTAACTTGGTCCTCTCTCAGCCCTTCAGCCTTGAGCACTTCTCCCAGATGATAAAGCATTTTCGCCTCGTCATTAAAGTCACGACCACCAGCTATGATTATCTGCTTATTAATTCTTAACGCCTTTGTCGTACATCTAACCAAGTACCTTTTCACGGTATTACAATGGCACCGCTTAGGAGCGCAAAAGCAAGATAAGTTCAGGTCCCTATGCATAGCCTCTTGTGTTAGATGGAATAGGTGTTTTTTGAAAGAGAGGTTTGTTCCTTTTCTAACCTTTTCATGGAACTCTTTGTGATATAAATCACAAACCCTGTTACGCTCCTTCTCGGAGGGATTTTCATTGCATGGTCATTACCCAAAATGGAGTTCCGTCCACAATAGACGGATTCCCCTTTGAAGGTGTGACGATTAACAACCGTCACAATTGGCATTAGTCAGTACCTATGAAAGATGTCTCATAACCTACATCATCCTCACTCGTGAAGCCACGAGCGATACACTTTCCACTTTCCACATCGATATCCTCGTACCGCTCTTTTAGGCGCATCTCTGCTAAACCTAGACCTTGAGCTGAAACGTAAGATTTAGACTCCACAGGGGAACCCTTCTTAGAGTACTCCATGAGGTAAAGGTTGAATGCTACATCTGGTATTACTGGAATTTCTGATTTACTCATAATGATAATCTCCGTGTGATTTCTTTAATGGCATAATTTTTATACCTGCGTTGTTGCCTTGCTGTTGGCTTTACTGTGTATCTTGCTATGAAAGCGATATGAGAGATACTTACTCGGTAAGTGAAGTACTTCCCTGTTCTATCGACTTTTAGTCTAGCATGTACCTTCAAGGGACTTACTCCTTAATAATCTTGTTATCTTCTATGCTGAATTTGCCAACGAGAAACGGTTCCTGCTATTAGTCAAGTAACTTATTAACTTTTCTTTCACTGGCATCCTTGAGTAATCCCTTTCTATTGTAGTCCAAGATGGTAATCGAATCTAAGTGGTCGAGCTCATGCTGGACTACAAATGCGTCATGCTGTTTAAGTTTCTTCTTAATAGGCACCCAGTTTTCATCAAACCCTTCAACAACTATTTGTGCATCTCGCTTTATCTTTACTTGCACATTCGGAACTGATAAGCAACCTTCTTTGCTCAGTTTCATACGTCCTGAGAACTTGGTAATCACCGGGTTGAATATCCACCCCATAAATCCACTGGTGTTAACATATATGATTCGTTCTGTGTGTCCAACTTGTGGAGCGGCAATTCCTACACCCCTACTTCTCTTCATTGCAGAAAACATCTCAGCCATTACTGAATCCTTGTTGGCACCTACTGGCACTTCTTTACAGATAGTGTGTAATGCCTCTGAACCTGCCTTTCCTACTTTTAGGATATCCATTGTATCTCCTGACGTTGGTTAATAAATCTACTAATTTCCGAAGAATACGTCTACCCGTTTTCTGAGTAGACGTATTTAATAGTTATAGCGATTTACAGCTTTCAATATTTGAATCAGAGGCAATGCTTTCACTCCACCCCACTTTAGTACACTTGGTTCCGTCTTTGTAGACTACAGACCAACGGCCGTACTTATTGACTAAAGCCACTTCTTCTTTCTTAGTTGGTCTTCCCTCAACAATCTCTTCAAGTTCCTCATTAAGAGTGATTGGCTTGGAGAGGATTGTACTCCAGATTACTACACAAAGTAAAGTTGCTATGGCGAAAACCACTAAACCTGCTAACATATTGTCTTCCATTTTGTTCCCCTTATTTATTAATATGAGGCTACTATACAGCATCCTCTTCTTTCTGTATAGGATTATTATTAGAATAATCAATTATACGTGTTGAACCTTCATTGAACCGAATAACGTTAATGCGATTAGCGTGGGTGTACTTATTACACATTGCAACAACATCAGCCTCTTTGAATAGTTGTTCAAACTCCTCAACATTACTATTGTCATCATTGAATGCACGGAACTTTAACGTCATACCCTGCAGAGATGGAGCATACCCATTAAGTGGAACAGGTGGGCGCTGATTGGGTTTGACCAAATTCTTGCTACGTAAGCAATGGTGCCATGCTTTTATGATTTCTTTTTGGTAACGTTCAGAGTATCCGACAATCAAACAAACACGACCTTCTCCTAGGTTTAAGTGCTTCTGGTAAAGGTGTTGAAATAAGCTGAACGGGTTGAAGTCATCAGTTCCATACTGACGCTTGATTGTTCCAGCGCATCGTTTAAAGACTGATTCTGTATTTTTTCTACCTGACATATTAGTATTCCTCTTCGTTTGTTACTTCAAAATCACAACCTACTAGCTCTTCAGGAATAACGAAGAACCGATGCAGGGAGTAACCTTTGGGGTTAATTTGTATAATGTTCAATGATTCCATGCTGAGCAGTATATCATTAATATCCTCTGCACTGCAAGAGCAATAGAACTTTTGAAAGGTAAGCGGGATATACAGCTGATTATACTTAATCTTTGCGTATACTGCGAGGTTGATAACCTTCCTGCAGAACATTCTCATGTTGTTGTTTGAGGTTCTCTCATGGAAGATATCATCACATAATCGTTGTGTCAGTTCTTTCATCTCAGGGTTGTGAGGCTTAGCCGTTGTTTCCATACCTACAATGGGTATCTCGTAGCTGCTTCTCCCAGACCTGTTAAGGAACCTCGGGTCAGCAACACAACTATACTCTTGGAAATAACTTTGCTCAATGTTACAGATTTCTGACATTGTTCCTGTTACTTCTTCAAGAATGTCTTTGGTAAAATATTCACGACCTACATACGCTATCATCCATTTAAGAGCAGCAGAGGAACCCAAGTAATCAGGGTTCCTCTTCGTATCAAGCCCCAAGTACCTAACATCTTCAAAAGAAGGGTGATGACACCTAGTGAGGTATATTTGGGCATTATAAATCATGGAGCTGTTGCCTGTTTTACTTTCCGATGAGGAACCGCTTTACTGTGCTCACGAATCCTCGCTATTCTCCACTTCTTAGCTGAATGTACCAAGATTAGTGTTGGCTCTCGTCTGTGGGTCTTGACCATGTTGTAAGCGGTTGAGACAGGAACACCAGCAAACCTTGCAAAGTCAGTTGGGTTACCAGACCATCTTCGTTCAGTTTCAGTTTTTGGGTCTGGGTACGCATCCCCTGGTTTCCAATCTTTGAAGAAGGTTATCCTCCAGTTGGCCATTAGGTTTACCTTCTTACCGGAGTACACGTACTCTTTAGGCGGTTGGTAATGCTCTTCAAACTCTTCTGGTGTCATTGCTCGCCAGTTCTTGCGTGTCTTTGTACCTACTTCGATGATGTTCCATGCTGAGCGATATGATGTTCCAAGGTGCCTGCCTATCTCAGCAATACTTCCATAAAACACCTCTGGGGGCTTACCTCTTCGTTTGGTGGTACATATCACACCCTCGTGCCGAGGTTTACGGTTAGCTACCACGCTTCGAACCCTTAACAACGTTTTCCATTCCAAGCTTGTATGATTCAAGATGTATGGTAATAAATGTGTCGGTTGCAAACTTCTTCTCTAAGAATGTACCAACAAGGCTTGCCTTTAATTGACCAAATGCAAATTCAATACTTGCTTTGTTACTTTCAACCATTTCATTGAATGCGGGAACAGGGAGTGCCTTACTCTTACGGATAACTTTAGTGAGTGCTTTAATTTGACGTTTTTCATGCTTCTTACCTGGCATGGCACCATGGACAATCAGGAACTGACCAAGGGCGATTAACGAGATGAAAGATTGTACAACTACTGGAACAGCATAACCAACTTTTGTATATTCTGAATCAGTACCAGTTGAGGCGATTTCGATGTAAGCATTGTTAGGGTTTGACATATTACTTGTTTCCTTTTACTAGGTTCCAGCCACGCAGGAATCCTTTAATTTGAGAGGGCATGTACTTCTTACGATTAAGGGTACGTTCGATTATTCTATCTGAGACTTTCTTTTGAAAGTTATGTTTTGATTTATGCTCGTGGGCCATTTTTCCTCCTGTTGGCTTCTGAGACTACAACCCCCAGTACTCTATCACCTAGGGTTGTGTGTTTACTCCGACTAACTATGTTCTCAATCCGTAGCTTGCTGACTCCTGTTGTACCATAGTTTCCATAGTATCGGCTTCAGTCTT
>JABSPG010000015.1:0-5972 GCA_013214445.1 Ekhidna sp.
CTTTTACTTTCTTGTGGTCATCATGCGAACCATGAGAAAAATTGAGCCTGAGCACATTTGCTCCCGCTTCAATCAATTTTGTAATTGTCTCTTTATTGTTGCTGGCAGGCCCTATTGTAGCAACAATCTTAGTTCGCTTGGTAAATGCACTCATCTAGTGTCTAGTTATTTTGATTAATAGAGAAGATTCTCTTTAGACTTCAAGGAATCAAAATTAAGCTTCATTGCGTACTCGACAATATTTATCTCTTTGATTATTGCGCTAACGTTTTCGACTTGCAATTCCCCTGTCTGGTCTTGAAATTTTAATAGATAATCAAATTGCTTCAATTCTGGCATAAGCAATGCAGCCCTCAGACTGCCGCTTGATATCAATTTATTTTGAAGCAACTCAAAACTTAAATACTCTGTTTGATATTTGTAATTGGAAATGAGTATTGAACTACCATCCGCATACTCAATCCTAATATCGTCTTGTTTAATTAGTGTGATATTTAATTCTTCGTTTAGATGCCAAGCCAGTTTGTATTCTTTCTTGTTGCAAACCAATCCGAACAAATCAAAGTCAACGAAATACCCTCCCTCTAATTTGTTTTTTTTCATTTGGTATTGCAAG
The DNA here is from genome assembly GCA_013214445.1 of Ekhidna sp. Classification (GTDB taxonomy): domain Bacteria; phylum Bacteroidota; class Bacteroidia; order Cytophagales; family Cyclobacteriaceae; genus Ekhidna. Next base: position 617 of record JABSPG010000015.1, read on the forward strand.
CTAGCACCTAAATTCGCAACCGAAACGTATTGTTCTTCCTAATTTGATTTTTGGATCGATAATATATTTCTTTGCAACTCATTTTTAACCAAAAACTACTAAAATGTCTGAAATAGCACAAAAAGTAACTTCAATCATTATTGATAAACTAGGTGTGGAAGAGTCTGAGGTTACTCCAGAGGCAAGCTTCACAAATGACTTAGGAGCTGACTCACTTGACACAGTGGAGTTAATCATGGAATTTGAAAAAGAATTCAATATTTCAATCCCAGATGATCAAGCAGAAAACATTGCAACTGTAGGTCATGCTATATCTTATTTAGAAGAAAACGTTAAGTAAATAAACCAGCATAGTTTATAAAGCTTATGGAATTGAAACGAGTCGTTGTAACCGGAATTGGTGCCCTTACTCCTCTGGGAAATACTAAAGATGAATATTGGGATTCTTTAGCCAAAGGAGTGAGTGGCGCGGCTCCTATCACTCGTTTTGATACCGAAAAATTTCGAACAAAATTCGCCTGTGAGGTTAAAGGATTCAATCCGCTTGATTTTCTAGATAGAAAAGAAGCGCGAAAGATGGATCCAAATACACAGTATGGAATGGTCACAGGCGACCAAGCTGTTGTAGATTCCGGAATGGATCTCGATAGCGTTGATAAAACCAAAATTGGTGTCATTTGGGGATCAGGTATTGGAGGGTTTAGTACTTTTCAAGAGGAGGTAATGAATTTCGCCACGGGCGATGGAACCCCTAGATACAATCCTTTTTTCGTTCCTAAAATGATCGTAGACATTACTCCAGGTTTACTATCTATCAAATATGGATTCATGGGGCCGAATTTTGCTACGGTTTCGGCATGTGCCTCGTCAAATCATGCGATCACTGATGCTTACACCTACGTTAGGTTAGGAAAAGCCAATGCAATATTGACTGGCGGTTCTGAAGCAGGAGTGATCGAATCAGGTGTTGGAGGGTTTAATGCTATGAAAGCATTAAACCCTCCAACATACGACAAAGACAGAGATGGATTTGTGCTTGGTGAAGGAGCTGGTGCGATCATGTTGGAAGAATTGGAGCACGCTAAAGCTCGTGGAGCAAAAATCTATGCAGAAGTTCTTGGAAGTGGAATGTCTGCGGATGCTCACCACATCACCCTGCCTCACCCAGAAGGTGCAGGGATAGAGTTAGTACTAAAAAGTGCACTAGAGGATGCCAACATTTCTCCTGACCAAGTAGACTATCTAAACACGCATGGCACATCTACTCCAGCAGGAGATGTAGGCGAGTTAAAAGCTGCGCAGCGAGTCTTTGGGGAACATGCACCAAAAATGAATATCAGCTCTACAAAGTCAATGACTGGTCACCTACTAGGTGCCGCTGGAGCTGTTGAATTTATTTCTTGTTTGATGGCAATAGAAAAAGGAATAGTTCCTCCAACTATAAATCACTTCACTAATGATCCGGAGATCGATCCTAGCCTTAATTTGACATTCAACAAGTCACAAGAAAGAGAAGTTAATATTGCGATGAGCAACACCTTTGGATTTGGAGGTCATAATACTTCTATCATTTTAGGAAAATACAGCGGATAAGTGTCCTCGTTTCCGAAAAGACTATCGGGCAGACTTCTACATCCATTCAAATCTGAAAAAAAACTACGCCAGTCCTTCCGACTCATTACGGGGAGAAACCCCATAAATCTCGCCTTGTACAAACGGGCGATGAGACACAGTAGTGTTGCATCCGTAAACGATCAAGGGATAAAAAACTCATACGAAAGGCTCGAATACTTGGGAGATGCTATACTTGGAATGATTATCGCTGAATATCTGTATCGAATCTATCCATTTAAAGAAGAAGGTTTTCTAACAGAGATTCGAGCAAAAATTGTAAATCGTGAATCCTTAAATAATCTCGGACAAACAATCGGACTGAGAGAACTTGTCCAATACAATCAACACTCCAGAGCCCACAGGTCTGTTTATGGAGATTGTATGGAGGCGCTGATAGGTGCAGTCTATTTGGATCATGGCTTTTACTATTGTAAGAAGTTTGTCATCAACAAACTCTTAAAGCCTCATTTTGATCTGGAGGAACTGATTGCAAAAACAACCAACTTTAAGAGTAGGTTATTAGAATGGTCTCAAAAGGAAGGAAAAGAACTTCGATTTGAAATCATAAATGAGGAGGATAGAAAATTCACAGCACAAGTCTTTCTAAATGAATCGCCTATGTCTAAAGGGACAGGATTCAGTAAGAAAAAGGCTGAACAAGATGCTGCTAGCAAAACCTATGAGCAACTTAAGCTAGATCAATGAGTCGAAAAATAAAGCTCGCAGGTGCCTGCTTGAATCAAACACCAATTGACTGGAACAACAATCTCGATAACATCCAGTCTGCAATAGCGCAAGCTAAAGAAGAAAAGGTAGATATTATTTGCCTGCCAGAGTTATGCATTACCGGTTATGGCTGTGAAGATCTATTTCTAAGTGAATGGCTTCCTGAAACTGCACTTGAAAAGCTGATTCAACTGATTCCTTTGACAAAAAATATCTCTGTTACAGTTGGATTGCCCATCCGGTTTAATGGCAAAAACTACAACACGACCTGCTTTATAGAAAATCAGGAAATAAAAGGTTTCTATGCTAAACAGAAATTAGCTAGTAGTGGGGTCCACTATGAACCTCGTTGGTTTACTCCTTGGCCATGTGGTGTAATTGATCAAATTGAGATAGGAGGAACATACTATCCTTTCGGACACATAACTTTGAAATCTCGAGGCTTGTCAATTGCCTTTGAGATTTGCGAAGATGCTTGGCAGATAGATCGCCCAATTAGCGCATTAAACCAGAAAATTGATCTCGTACTTAACCCCAGTGCATCTCATTTTGCTTTCGGAAAATCTATCTTTCGTGAGAACGTAATTGTAAAAGAGAGCTCTAAAAAATTTGATTGCGTCTACTTATACACCAACCTTCTAGGCAATGAGGCGGGACGAATGATATACGATGGTGATGTCTTGATTGCGCAAAAAGGTGAGCTGATTGGGAGAAATCATCGATTATGGTATCATGACTATCGCTTATTGACTGTGGAAGTTGATTTTGAATCTCATACTGCAGAAAAGAATATAAAACCTCACTACAGCAACCGAATGGAAGAATTTGCTCATGCCGCAGGTTTAGCTTTATTTGACTATTGTAGAAAAAGTAAAAGCAAAGGATTTGTGCTCTCACTTAGTGGTGGGGCAGATTCCAGCACAATAGCCACGCTCATAGGTTTTGCGGTCCGTACTGCGCTGAAACAAAGAGGTAAAACTGGACTAGAAGATAAGCTTGGGTTTAAGCTGGATGGTGATACTCCAAATGCAATAACAGAACAGCTGCTGACGACAGCTTACCAAGCCACAAAGAATTCATCAAAGAGAACCTTCAATTCAGCACAAAACCTTGCAGCTAGTTTAGGAGCCAGATTCTACGACTGGGAAATTGACGATGTGGTTAATCAATATCGATCTACTGTAGAAAAATCAATAGGGAGGGCATTGAATTGGAAAGATGATGATATCACTTTACAGAATATCCAAGCAAGATCTAGAGCACCTATCATCTGGATGCTCGCAAACATTGAAAATAAACTACTTATGGCTACATCCAATCGAAGCGAAGGCGATGTTGGATACGCAACAATGGATGGAGACACAAGCGGGAGCATCTCTCCCATTGCAGGTGTAGATAAGCACTTTATTCTTCAATGGTTGCAATATGCTGAACAAGAATTAGGGTTTTCGGGGCTATCAGATGTGAACAGCCTGACTCCTACCGCAGAGCTTAGACCTGAAGATCAAAATCAAACGGATGAAGAAGACCTAATGCCCTATGAAGTACTTATGCGGATAGAGAGAGAAGCAATCTTGCATGGCAAATCTCCAAAACAAGTGTTCGAAGTACTTAATAAAGACTTTGATTCTGATAAGCTAAAAAGATGGATCAAGAAATTCTTCCAACTTTGGACAAGAAATCAGTGGAAAAGAGAGCGCTATGCGCCAAGCTTTCATTTTGATGACTTTAACATCGATCCAAGGTCATGGTATCGTTTCCCAATATTGAGTGGTGGATACCTTGAGGAATTGAGCGATCTATAGAATTCCTGAAAAGTGTAATATATTCACTTAATGATTTCTTTTTCAAAGAAGCATACCGCCACCTTATTACTTTTGACCGTTTCGCTGTTCAGATATGGCCAAGCCCAAAATGCGAAGATCGATTCTTTGCTTAGTGCCATTAGCAATAAAGCAGACACCCTCAATGTACAAACGCTGAATGCTCTTGTATTCGAATACTGGAATTATGATATCGAGCAAGCGTTCTATTATACAGAGAGAGCACTTCTCTTGTCTAAAAATATTGAGTATAAAAAAGGGATAGCAGTCTCACTCACCAACATGGGTCTTTACCATTTTCTGAAAGGCGAGTATGATCAGGCTATGACGTACTACAAAGAATCAATAGAAATTCTTGAAGGAACGATCTATCCTTCCTACCCTTCCTATACCTTATCCAGAATTGCCAATCTGTACCGGGATCAAAGCCAGTTTGATTCCGCAATAGTGTATTATAAGAAGGCAATTCAATACAGTAGCAGCGATAACATCGTCCTGGCATCAGCCCAAAGGCACCTAGGATCAGCCTATCTTGAAATGGAGATTTATGATTCTGCAAAACACCATCTGATGCAGTCTATAGAAATTGAGAAGTCTTATACAAACACCACATTTCTAGCCGCTTCATACTTGGAATTGTCCAAACTATTCATCGAACTAAATTCGTTCGATAGTTCGTCGCTTTATCTTGAAAAAGTTAAGCAGACAGAAGCTTTCAAGGAAATCGTTGAAATACAGATTCGTCATGCGTTATACAGCGGAGAACTGGAGCTAATCCAAGGCTACTTTTCAAATGCGATTGATCAAATAAAAGGGTCGCTTGAATTGTTCGATGACTATAAGTTTGAGGATCTTCGTATCAGAAGCCTTGTACTTCTTGGCGATATATATACTGAGATTGGGGAATATGACGGAGCACTCGATAATCTATTAAAGGCAGAATCTCTGAATCGGCCTCTGGAAAACCCAAATGTAGAAGGACAAATAAACTACACCTTAGGTTATGTTTACTACTACCAAAATAATATTCAAAAAGCTAAAGAAGTCTCTGAAAAAGCAGAAAAGCTTTTTGATCAATTGGGACTTAGTCGATCTAAAGCTAGGACCCACAATCTTTTAGGCCTTATCAATCTCCAAACGAAAGACTACACAAATGCTGAGAGTTACTTCAATCTAGCAATGGAGTTGTATCA
>JABSPG010000015.1:5982-27207 GCA_013214445.1 Ekhidna sp.
AAAAAAGGTATAGCTTCTGTCCTATTCAACAAATCTTATATATATCTCGATCAAGGACAGAACGAAAGAGTACTAGAGATACAACTGCAAGCTCTACGACTAGAGAAAGAAATAAATAATGTCCCAGGAATCATTATCTCTAACAATGCTATCGGGAAAATCCTTCTCGACATAGAAAAGTATGATGAAGCAGAGAAATACTTGCTTTTATCAGATAGATTATTGCAAGAGAACCCATCGCCTTCCTATGAAGAAGACACAAATCTGTTCTTAGCCGAACTGTATTCAGCCAAAAAAGACTACAAAAAGGCCTACAAATATTTAAAACAGAGCAAAGCTAATTCTGATAGTCTCTATTCCTATAATAGCCTGGAAAGGTCCTTACAATTAAATGCGATTAATGATCTTGAAAAAAAAGAGTTGGAAATTCAAAGTTTAGACAATGAAAGAAAAACCAAAGATTTCGAATTAGCGCTAAAAGAAAACCAACTCTCCCTACAACGATTATTGATCATTTTGGGTGGATTAGTTCTTTTGTTCTTTGCGTTCTTTTCCTACTTCCTCCTAAAAACAATTCGTCAACTCAGAAATACACAACGTGAGTTGATCAAAGCTGAAAAAAGAGCATCCCTTGGAATACTGGTTGCAGGATTAGGACATGAAATAAACAATCCTCTGAATTTCATCAGAGGAGGAGTTGAGGGACTCAGAATGAGTGACAGGGACTGGACAAATGATGAAAAAAAACTGCTTAATGGCATTGAAACGGGAGTTTCAAGAACTTCCGAAATCTTGAAATTATTAAATCAATTTCAACGAGAAAACAGTGGGAAGGTCAAAAGATTTAATATCTATGACACCATTAAAGCCAGCATCAAAGATTTAATCAGAGAAATACCTGATCAAGTCAAAGTGGAAATTGACTCCCCAAAAAATGACCTCTTTGTTAGAGGCTATGAAAATGACTTAAGGCAGTTGTTTTGTGAGCTAATTATCAATGGGATAGAGTCCATCGAAAAAGAAGGTAGCGTCTCAATCTCAATATCTTCCAACGATAATTCATGTATCGTGCAAATATCTGATGATGGTTCAGGTATAAAATCTGAAAACAAAGCAGTAATTGAAAATCCCTTTTTCACCACCAAAGAAGGGAGCAGTAAAGGTTTTGGATTATACTTGGTCGATTACATCCTCAATGACCATCATGGTAGTATTTCCTTTAACTCCAAAAAGGATCGGGGTACTACAGTCACCGTTACCTTGCCAAAGGCTTAGATCACTTAAGAGAAAATCATGAATAGCAATACTATGAAATTCCTTTGGTCCATCGCAGGGGTCATAGGTACTATCTGGCTTCTCATAATTGCAGCATATGGGTACAGAGATATTCCAGTGCATGCACTAAAGGAAAAATATGGACAATTTCCTTCTGACTATCTTTCTTTAGATGGAATGAACATCCATTTTCGGGATGAAGGAACAAAAGTTGATTCAACTCCATTGGTCTTAATTCACGGTACTGGATCAAGTCTCCATACCTTCGATGCTTGGGTAGAAAAATTACAATCGGATCGCAGAGTGGTAAGAATGGATCTGCCGGGATATGGTCTTACTGGTCCTTTTCCCAACCGTGATTACTCGATAGAAAAATACGTAGGATTCCTAAAAGACTTTCTAGAGGCTCAGAATATAGAGAAGTGCATTCTTGGTGGCAATTCATTGGGTGGTCAAATCTCATGGAGATTTGCTCTGGCATATCCTGAAATGATCGAAAAACTCATCTTGATTGATGCTGCTGGTTACCCATATAAAGCCGAAAGCTCTCCTATTGCATTTAGGCTCGCAAAAGTACCTATCGTTAAGAGCCTATTTACTTTCATTACACCAAAGTCCATTGCCAAAGCAAGCGTTGAGAATGTGTACGATGACAAATCAAAGGTTACCGATGAACTTGCTTTACGCTACTTTGAACTGACTTTGAGACCTGGAAATAGACAAGCTTTTGTCGATCGTTTTAATGCTCAAAGTAATCCTGAAGTCTACAAGGCGATTTCACAGATCAAATGTCCAACCCTGATCTTATGGGGAGAGAAGGATAGACTAATCCCACCAGAATGCGCATATCGCTTCCAAGAAGACCTACCAAACGACACCTTAGTGATTATCAAAGGCAGTGGTCACGTTCCAATGGAAGAAGACCCTATCAAGAGTTTAGAAGTACTTAATGCTTTTTTAACTAAAAAGTCTTAGACTAAAACATATTTTCACTATATTCGTAGTAGTATTACTATCATTATATAAACTAATACTATATAAATGCGAATTGTTACTATCTTAATGACACTGCTTTTTCTGATTCCCACAGTGGGGATTTCAGGAAACATGTCTATTAGTGAAGGTAATGAGGAGCTTCGGATGGAAGTTTTACTACTTTCTATCCAAGAGTCAAATTCAAGAAGAAAACCAAAGGAGACTGTGGAAACAGTCTCTCTCGAGCCGCACCAAATCATATTTAATGAACCTGATTATACTCCATATATCAGAATAATCGACAGACACATCTGGGTTCAATCCCTCCTTTTGTAGTCCATCATTGACCCTTCATTTTACTTTATTAATCAAAAAACAATGAACACAATGGATTACAATAACGATACCGATAACAATCACATTTATACACACCTAAGAATCATGGGATACATTGCTATCACCATCTTACTCACGGCATTTATTTTTACTGTTTCTAATCAATAGGCAGTTGAAAACGTCAATGCTTGAGTACAGTAAACTGATTCTCAAGAAGGTAAGCTTTAGTAGAAGACTCCTACGAAAGGAGTATAAAAAATTCCGTTTAATACTCTCTGAAAGAGAAGGTTCTGATTTAAAGCAGTGGACAAGAGAGCATATCTTATCAAAATAGGACGATCCTTAGTATATGATCTCAGAACTCTATTGAAAAAAAAGTAGCCTGTCTCAGAAGTGTCATTCTGAACGAAGTGAAGAATCTCTTGTATTGTAAAATATCTTATAATCAGTTAGTTGAGATTCTTCGCTCTCTCAGAAGGAGATATAAAGTAATGCTTTTGAGACAGCCTCTTTCTGGTTTACTCTCCTCCAAGATTCAAATCAGCACCAACAATATTTAATACCCGACCGAAAGTCAAGCACATTTACCGAGCATCTGATTTTCTAATTGGCCGATGTTAGTTTCATGATAACTTGGGAAAGTAAATGAACAACAAACACAATCAGTACCTTTTATTAGACCATAAGCCATGAAGAAAGCACTTACCATCCTCTTGATTGCCTTTGCAATTAGTATCACTGCACAAGATAGAAGCATCCCTGCTGACGAAACAATAACTACCTCACATTCTGTAACTATAAAAGGAAAGTCAGTGCCCTACAAGGCTACCACAGGGACTCAACCAGTTTGGAATACTGAAGGAAAAGCTATTGCTGCAGTACACTTCACCTACTATGAACGTACAGATATCAAAGACAGGCCAAATCGACCATTAATCATATCATTTAACGGGGGTCCAGGATCGGCATCTGTCTGGATGCATCTTGCATATACGGGTCCTAAGATTCTCAAAGTGGATGACGAAGGATTTCCAGTGCAGCCGTATGGAGTAAAAGACAATCCAAATTCTGTACTAGATGTTGCAGATATTGTATTTGTAAATCCTGTTAACACTGGTTATTCACGTATCCTAGATACTGAAAATACTGATCGGAGCTATTTTTTTGGGGTTAATGAAGATATTTCCTACTTAGCTGAATGGATTAACACGTTCGTTACAAGAATGAATCGATGGGAATCTCCAAAGTACTTAATTGGTGAAAGCTACGGTACCACCCGAGTATCCGGTTTAGCATTAGAACTTCAAAACAGGCAGTGGATGTACTTAAACGGAGTGATTTTAGTTAGCCCAACAGAACTGGGTATTCATAGCGGTCAAGGACGTAGAGATGGACCATTGGGCGCTGCTTTGCGAGTACCATACTTTACCGCAGCTGCGTGGTACCATGAAAAACTATCCGCAGATCTTCAGAGCAAAGATCTATTGGATGTGCTCGATGAAATTGAAAAAATAGCTATCAATGAACTGATGCCAATCATGACTAAGGGTGGATTTGCAACTTCAGACGAAAAAGTAGCGGCGGCTAAGAAGATGGCAAAATATTCGGGTATCTCAGAGAAGGCAATCCTTCAATACAACCTGGATGTACCTACTTCCTTTTTCTGGAAAGAGCTTCTAAGAGAGGAAGGCTTCACTGTTGGACGTCTAGACAGTAGGTATAAGGGGATTGATCGAACGGAAGGTGGAGATCGGCCAGATTTCAATTCAGAACTTACCAGCTGGCTTCATTCTTTCACTCCCGCCATCAATTACTACTACAAGAATGTGCTCAACTATCAGACAGATATCAAATACAACATGTTTGGACCTGTAAGACCGTGGAATCGAGATGGAAACAACACAGGTGAAAACCTAAGACAAGCTATGGCACAAAATCCATATCTCCACACTATGATTCAAAGTGGATATTATGATGGTGCCACAAAGTACTTTGATGCTAAATACACCATGTGGCAGATTGACCCTAGCGGCAAGATGCAAGATAGACTTTCCTTTAAAGGATACAGAAGTGGTCATATGATGTATTTACGAAATGAAGATCTTATCTCTAGCAATGAGCATCTTCGAGAGTTTATTCAAAAAACTTTGCCCGGAAGCAAGTCTGCAAAGTATTAATACTGCAATTTTAGGGCTACTCTTTTAGTTTACTCAAATGATGAAGATTAGCCCGATCATCTTCCTCTTGTCTCTGACTGTTTTATTCTCTTGCTTCAGTCAAGTACCTGAAAATATAGGTTTAGTGACTATTGAGGACGACAATAATTATGACGGTTTCGAACTTGTCGAGATTGATAGCAATCAACTATTTGTACTAGCTGAACATTGGCACAACATTCAGAGCGTACCAATGGCTACTTTGAAGACACTCAAATACCTACACAAACATGCCAATGTTCGAATTCTGGCCATAGAACAAGGTACCAGTGCCGCCATGATGATCAACAGTTTCCTCGAGACGGGTGATACTATCCGACTCAGGGAGATTGCAAGAAATACCATGTTTTGGGGACAGGAAAACTGGAGATTTTTTCAAGATCTTCGATCATTTAATCTCACTTTACCAGAAAACGATCGCGTTTATGTTTCAAGCATAGACATTGAATATAAAATGGAGTCTGCCATTTTCGTCATAAATGAAATGATCGCAGATCGCTCAATACCCAAAGAATTGAAGTCGACTGTTGGTGCGTTCCATGAACTATTTGAAAGCAAAAGATCACATAGAGAACAGTTTCAAGGACTTTCTGCAATGTTCTACTACGACAAGGAGCTTGTTGAAAGTCTTGTTTTATCGACAATAAATGAAATAGAACAGAAACAGGAACTCTACACAGATTTCTTTGGGGAAGATTTTGTGCTTTTTGCCACCATGATTTTGGAAATGGATGATGGCTTAACTTTTGATTACACGAATCCTAATTACAACTATAAATTTCGAGACCGTTTGATCTACAGGAATTTCATTTCACTCATCGAAGAGAATCCTGAAGTTGGAGTCCTATGTGTGATCGGGATGAGGCATGCCACAAAAAACTCTTCCATATACAAACTTGACAACCTTTCCTTCTCACCACTGTACCAAAAAGTTTCCATAATCAAGGTTTCTGCACTCTACAATAAGATACTTACCTCCTCTGACTTAAAAAGATTCAACTATAACTACCCAAACATCTTAAGGGAGAATCCAGCAACTTTAATCAAGCATACAAATGAAGATGCTGCGCTTCGTTCATCCAAGCTCTTCGATTATACCTTGTTTGTGAATCAATCAGGAACACTGACACCTTTCCCTAACGTGTATAAAAGCGAATACGGAAAGTAGTTAAACAGCCGCACGTTTTAACCTGTCATTTATAGCTCTTCCTAAACCTTCATCGGGTAGATATTCAGCCAAGACAAGTTCAATATGACTTTGATCCATCTTTCGAAGTGCAGAAAAAATATTTCTTGCAGCCTCTCCTAGATCACCTACTGAAGATAGAACTACTTGGTTACCCTCCGGAACGTTGTATTCTTTCTGATATGAAATGACGCCCGTGGTTTCTCTGTCCGCATTTTTTAGATTGGCTTCAATATTACCCATAATCATCTGTCTGCCAGGTGAATAATGAGATTTGAGCATTCCAGGTGCAGCAGGATTGGAACTCTCATTTACTTGAACCTTCACATCACCAACTAAGGCTTCAATATCTTCAACTTTGGTACCTCCCAAACGATATACCACGACTTCATCTTCTTCAAATCCAACAATGGTCGACTCTACTCCCACCTCTGAGCTCCCACCATCGAGGATATAGCTCAGCCTATCGCCCAACTGTGCTTGCACATGCTGAGCACTCGTTGGCGATACATAGCCAAAAGGATTTGCACTAGGTGCTGCAAGAGGAAAAGACAGAGTAGAAAGCAGTTCTCTTGCAATTGGATGTCTGGGAATTCTGACCGCAACACGACTTAAGCCTGAGGTAAGTAAATCCGGGACAAGCTCCTGTTTATCTAAGAGAAATGTAAGCGGACCAGGCCAAAAGGCCTCTGCAAGGATTTTCGCCTGATGGGGTATCTTTTTTACAATACGCTGTACTTTATCAAAGGTATCTACATGCGCGATTAGTGGATCAAATTTTGGCCGATTCTTAGCTTCATAGATCTTCAAGATTGCGCCTTCATCCAGAGCATTTCCTGCCAGTCCATATACAGTTTCTGTTGGTATCGCCACTATCTCTCCATTGGAAAGAAGCTTATTTGCTTTTTTTATATCGTTTCCGATCTCGGCCATTCGGGCGCAAAGATGAATGAAGATTTGCTATTTGTCGCGGATGATCTAAATACTTATTTTCGTTGAAAACCTACAAGATGAATGCACAAACAAGAAAAACCTTAAGAATAATCTCAATCATTCTAGCGCTTTTAATCATCCTTATGGATCTTGGCATATTACCAAACGTGATCAACTACCACTTCTGGGTAATGGTGATCGCTTATTTTTTATTGGTTTTAAGCTTACGCTAGCGACGCAACAATATACGACCAGAAAGACTTTCGTCTCTATAGCTGATTCGGTAGAAGTAAACACCATTTGCTAATGATGTGCCTGATGGAGTATCTCCATTCCAAACCACTTCGTTTTTTCCGGCAAATTGCGGTCCCCACAAAATTGTATTGACCAAAGATCCATCAGCAGTTAAGATATCTACTCGGACATCATCAGGTTCAGGAATGGTGAACTGAATTTTAGTGCTAAGAGAAAAGGGATTGGGGTAAACAGCACCAAGTTCAAAGCCAGTGGATACTTCTCGATCCCTCTCAATTGGAAGAAATGAAGGGATGGTAGTTTCAAAAACACCGTTACCATGAGATGCTACAACTAATCGGCCATCGCTAGATCGATAATCCATCATCGTTATTACAGCATTTCCAATGAGCTCACTGGACTCCTTAATCCAAGCAGTCTCCGAACCGGTACTTACACTACTATATAGCCCTGTACTTGTACCAACAAATATCAGAGTCTCAGAGGTAGTGGGAACAATTTTCACCCACCTTGTACTGGGTCCAGCTCCTGAACCATCTGGATTTTCTTCAAGATCTCCGCTAATATCTATAAACGTACTTCCACCGTCCGTACTTTCGAAGATTGAGCGAACATTGTAATTGGAAAACGTAACAACTAAATGATCGTTATCAGCAGGATTAACAGCAATTGAAGATACATAACTATTTACTGGAAATCCCTCGGAGCTTATGTTTTTCAATTCAAACTTAGATTCATCTTCCGCATTATCTAGGCGATACAAATCACTATTGCTCGAACCGAGATATAATCTTTTTCCATCGGCGGCAATATCTAAGGCACTGAACACTCCTTGTCCCAGCGGTTCAGTCAATAGTTTTTTCCACCCCAATCCTGTAGGCGTCTGGGAACCGCCCGGAATCTGAGATACATTGGGATGAAAGTACATGTTGTTTCCTCCGGCACAGAACATACGATTTTCATTCTTCGGATCCAGAATAAAAGGATTCACAAATAAGAACTGGGAACCTGATGCAGAAACTAAGCTCCCTGGATCCACCCTACCAAAAGAAGCAATATCAAAATCATCATCCAGAGTCACTCTTAATGTCTGCCCCCTTTGAAAAGACACAAACCAAAGTTTTTCATCGTCAGTAGTGGCAGCATAAGCTCCATCACCACCTATTATGCTCTTCCAATTTGTATTTCCAGTAGATAGGTAGGTTCCATTGTCTTGCATTCCCCCTAGAACCACAGAACTACTCGCCTCTTTTGCTTGTGCAATGGTGAAGAATTGGGACGTAACGTAACCATTATTTCGATCGCTCCAAAATACGGAATCTGCTGTGATGTCAGGACTTAGGTAAAGACCACCGTCATTGGCTGACAAAACAATATCAGGATCACTTGGCAGAAAAAGTAAATCATGCTGATCAGGATGATGATCGGGATATAGACTCACTCCACCTTCAGGGTTATAACCTCCAATCCAGTCAATGCTTTCTTCGGTCCTAAATCCCTCTGTAGACCTAAAAAGATTTGTTCCACCAACAAAAACCAAGTCAGGATCTTCGGGATGTACATTTATGGTCATATTGTACGAACCCTGTGTATTAAGAATCCCAAGATTCTCGTCAAATTCAGGTATTTCTCTCGGTTCGGGATCGAACCCGTTTATTCTTGAGGGGCTATTGATCAATGCTAAATCATGTTCCAAAATCAGAATTGGGTTGCTATCAATCATAAAATAGGTAATCTCTGGAATGGATGGACTAGATCCCATCACCACTCTTCGGTATTCAGATTCGGGTGTCAATGGACTGATATTTTCCCACTCTTCACCATCTAAAGAATAGTATATTCCAGCATCGGGAGAAGTGGCTTGTCTCGGTCCCCCTGCATCTGTGGAGAGCGTCGCATAAAACACATTGTCATTTGATCTTCCGAGCGCCGTATAGAAGGACGCATCTATATCATTCAAATCTACCGTGTCAGGTAGATCAAAAAGTTTCTGACCTATGGAAACACTCCATGTCTCACCTCCATCCAGTGATCTAAGTATGCCACCATAAGCAGCGATGAGCAACTCATCTTCTACCAGATTTTCAGGATTTATTTCAATGTTCCAGATATACTGAAACTGACTATTAAAAATGGTTGGGTCAGAATCTTGTGTAGAAGTAATGGGAAACCAGCTTTCACCATTGTCCTCCGATTTATAAATTCCATTGCCGCGGAACGGTGCATTCCCGCCTCTTGCAGAATTTCCTACGATCTCACCTGTACCATGATACCATGTATCTTCCCTCCCAGGACGAGTATCCTGAGCAAGACAGGTGACACTATTTCTATTGAGTGGGTCTGATTTTCTAGTCCACGTCAAACCACCGTCTGTACTTTTCCAAACCCCACCCGATACACCACCGGCAAGAATCACTTTTTCATCTCGAATGTCAAAAGCTACCGCCCTGGTCCTACCACCGACGTTGAAAGGTCCGGTAGTTGAAAATTCGAGGTTACCATTTCTTGCTCGATTTGAATTTAGCTCGTGGTTGCGAGCAAAAGCAATTTCTGCCGTTCTAATATTGGAGGGAATTTCTCCCGTATTGGGATCGGACAGCATGAGTTGGAAGTACTCCATTCTGCCTTGCAGATCCTCCAAACCCTCAATTTCCGAAGGCGAATCATCAATAACTAACTTATACTCAAACTCCCGAGGAGTTTGAAAAAGAAAACCCAAAGCGGCTACTACGCAAATCCATGAAGATCGTCTCAAGCTACTCGATAACAGTATTCACCTTATTGATGCGACCTTCTGAAAGCTCTCCAGTCTTCACTCCTTCGCCATTGTTGTTCTGGTCACCAAACGTTGCTTCTATGTAATATGAAATTGCCTTTACATCTTTAAAGGTGACTCTACCCTTTTTATCAGTTTTCAAAACCGCAATCGCATTTTCACTAGCACGATAATCTGCCTCTGTCTCATAAATAGCTACACTTGCTCCCTCAACAAAATTTCCTAGCCCATTAATGACTGTAACTCTCAGCTTAGTTGGTAAAAGCTGTGCTTCAGCTGAGGATTGAAGAGTTGTTCCTACTAATAAAATAAGTGCAACGGATAGTGCTTTCATTTACTGTCTTCTTTTTTACTTGAAAAAATGTGGAGGGCTAGATCCTCAAAATTTTCCGCCTCCTTGTATTTCCTATCTGGGTACGAATTTGCAATGAGTTTGATGCGTCTTGGCTGATCATTTTCCAGCACATATTCGATCTGAACATTTCCGTACCGTTGCTCAATCGGCTCTATAAAGCTACGCTTCGGCTTCAGATAGTGCATTTCTTTTGATTCAATGACATCCCCTTTTTCCTCCATGGTATGTCTACTCATAACCTTTATGTAACCCAAACCTCTTACTTGCTCGGCCATATAGTCGAAAAGGTATTGAAAGTGAGCCCTTTCGTATTCTTCTGCATAGTGGATAGCAATCCCATTACTGTAGTCCGACTCCAAAATAACCAGCTGAGGATCTTTATCCACACCTTGTTTACCCCAGAAATACGATTGCCAAAGATCATTTAGTAGTCCAGCTGAGCTTTCAGATTGGGTCCACTCATGGAATTTGCTCATAAATGACTGACTCCTTTCAATTAGCTCATTGACCAATACTTTTTTGGAATTCCCATCGGGCTTACGGAATAATTTGCCATATATATCGTCAAAGTAGCTCACTTATCTTAAAAGTGTTATTGATCCATATTGTTCGATGGTTCCTAGCTCGGGTGCCCTCGAACTAGAAAATTTCATTACATACGCATAGGAACCAGGAGGAGCTAGTGCGCCTCTACTCGTTTTTCCATCCCATCGAAAACCTTTATCGTTGGATGTGTAGATCAACTCTCCCCATCGATTGTAAATCAAGATGATGAAGGTATCCACATATTCATTTGGGAATACAAAAAACTCCTCATTCACACCATTCCCGTTAGGAGAAAATGCATTTGGAGCCACGATGGTTGGACGACATCCTTCCGTAACGACAACCTGATCTGTAATACAAGTAAAGCCGTTATAAAGCGTGACCTCATATGTCCCCGGCGTTGTTGTGGAAAGAATAGGGTCAGTAGATATGATGGTCTCCTCTGGAAGTAGCCGCCACTCATAAGAATTGAATATACCAGGATCAAGATCAACAGCCGGATTTTCGCTATCGCTTGAGCAGAATGAAGCTGTTTCCGGTAACAATAAATCCTCTGGTAAAATAGGTACTATTTCTACCGTTGTTGATTCACTCACTACGCATGTCCCTTGTTCGTTGGTCACTATCGCAGTGTAGGTGCCTGCAGTATTTATCGTAAGTATCGAATCAGAATCTGCTAACCTATTTCCCTCCGCATCGCGCCATTCATAAGTGATGCCAGGATCAAAATAGTTAGGTATAGCTGCCAAGAATAGATTTGATGACCTTTCACAATCAGGCGTTAGAGATAGTGATATATTAAATTCGGGGAAGACTTCAACCGCAATAGGTTCCGAGGTAGCTTCACAGCCAGTCAATTGATCAGTCACTGTAACTGTATAAGTACCTGAAGTTGTAACGGCATTACTCATAGATTGTCCGCCATCGCTCCAGTTGTAGATAATTGACTCACTCTCGCTTGACACATCTGCAATAAGTGTGATCACTCCATCACATGCCTCGCCTTCAGCGGTGACCGATACGGTAGGGTCCGCATTGAAATTCACTGTGATATTCTCATTACGAATACAAAAGTTTGTTGCGGTTGCAGTCACAGAGAAAATCACAGTGCCAGTACCACTTACTTCTACAGTTTCACCCTCTGCCGGACTGGATAGTATGCTTCCATTGGGATCTACGGTTGACCATGTGTACGTCACTCCTGGAGTTGTACCTGCATCAGTTACGGAGATATTTCCACTAGGGCCACATATCTCCTGAATTGCATCAAAACTAAAGGCTGGTTCGTTTCCTGGGTTAATCGTAATTTGTTCTGTTTCTGTACATCCTGGTGCATTGTTATCTGTCACCTCAATAAAATAGGTACCTGGATCCAGCGGAGTGAAGTTGGTTCTGCTGTCTCCCCCATTGAAAAGCACATTCCCTGCTTCATCCTCAATGGAGTAACTAAAATTTGCTGGAACTGAGGACAACTCTAGCTCTACTTCCCCGTCACAAGTGCCCCCTACATTCGCTACCGAAAAATTAAAAGTGATAGGATCTTCAATTTGAACCACTTCCATATAGTCACAGCCTGAGACCAGGTTTGTAACCGTCAGTGTATAGTTACCTGGCTCCAATCCGGTGATAGTAGGGGCCGTCGCAACTCCATCAAAATTAGCGGGCCCAAAGGGAGTCGGGCCTGCCAACTCATAGGAAAAACTACCTGATGAATTGAAGGATATATCTAGCGTACCTGTTCCATTACAATCGGCTGGCGAGGTAGATGCGACCGAGACATCCGGTTCCGGTTGAATGTTAATTTGTATTGTATCCCTTCCAATACAACCGAACCTATTCGTAACCTCCACTGTGTATTCTGTAACACCCACCCTGGTGGAGTCGATGGGAAAGGTTCGATTGGTCCCTGCTGCTAAAGCGCCATCGATAGACCAAGCATAAGTAGCTCTTGGCACCAGTGCGTCCAAGCTCCCAGCTTCATCATTCTGACAGATTGTTCGGTCAGCTCCAAGATCCACATCAGGTCGGGCATCTCCCATAAATACTTGAAGCGTATCTGAAGTACATCCAGTCACCGTATTTATAATAGCCACATCAATAAAACCTTCTTCCGATACTGTGACTTCCCTGGTAGTGTCTCCAGTACTCCAGTAATAGCTAAAATCGGGATTATCCTCCGGCCAAGCCGTTAGAATGATCGACTGATCACACAGTGCTGTATCTCGTGGCACTGCTGGACTTTCCGGAATGGTATTTATGGTTATTGTCTGACGCAGCGTTGTATCTGTATCGCATCGATTGCTCAAGACCAATTGCACCGTGTATGTTCCAGGTGCAGAATAGGTATGTGTCGTGTCTTGTGCAGCAGCAGATGTTCCATCACCAAAAATCCAGAGATAGTTTTCGATCTGATTATTGGGGTCACGTCCGACAGCACTAAAACTGGATTCTTGACCCGCACATCCCTCAGTCACAGTCATACTAGGTTCCTGTAAGGGAGGTGACTCAATCTGTGCGAAATTTGGAAGACCTAAACGACTAATTCTACCACCTAGATTAAAGCCTTGATCACTAAACCCAGCCCCATCATCATCCCCGTCAGGAGAGTTTACGGTCCCCAGTGTCTCTGAATTATCAATAGCCATGTACATAATGCCATTAGGCCCAGTTTGCAGGGCTCCATAATTGGCTCCTTGCGGATACCCATCAAACTTAGTATCAGAAATGTCCGTAACAGGATCTTCAGAATTCAAACTATCCAGGTCATACTGGATTAGTTTAGAATTTTCAGATGAAGTAGTCAAATACAACCTTGTCCCCCCTGGAGAAAACTCTAAACCATATAAATCGCTTTCTTCTGTATCTATCAGGCGAGGATTAGAGATCGCTCCCTCCACAATATCCAGGTCAAGAATTTCTACTTCATTCGTTCCTGGAATGTTTACCGCTACCTGCTGCAGCGTTGGTGAGATTTTCATATATCCAGTAGCGCTTTCTTCACTCATAAATTCGTGGCTGGCTCCAACTGGCGAAAATATCGGCGAACTAAGGCCTTCTGGACCTGTTGCATAGGATCTAAAGGTATTGTTCCCAAATTCGTGAGCCAAAATCAAATCATTCCCGGTGAAGCCAGAACCCGTTATTCGTTCGGTACTATTATCCATCAATTTGATGTTCTTGACCACCACTTTACCTAGTGCAGTGTCTCCTTTCATATCCACCACCGAATATCTCAATGCGTACTCATCATCGCCATAAACACGCTCGGTGGTAAAGACATAAAACATGGTCTCATCACCACCATAGGGCATGATAATTGAGTTTTGAGCAGATGCTAGATCTCCCCCTATCGAATCTCCATTGAGCATAATGTCATGGTCACGGTTCCAAACAGTAGATCCATTGGTGTAGAAGAGTAAATCCCCATTTACATCCGAGACAGTGGCACACCCCTCCGGTGCATCCTGCTGGTTTCCATCCAATATGGCAAGAGGCCCATTGGTAAATTCTATACCAGCTTGCTCTCCGAAATACCACTGATTGGACACTTGATTTGCTACTCCATACTCGGTTACTTCGATATCGTCAAACCCGGTACATCCATTTGCTGTAGTCACCTCCACCCAATAGGTGCCTGCGGTATCCACTTGTATTGTTTGGGTAAATTCACCTGTATTCCAAACAAAGGAAGTCCCTTCTCCCGCATCTAATTCCAACACCTCATCTACACAAATGGTGGTGTCATTACCCAAGTCCACCATCAAATCATTTTCCAGTATATCCACACTTAAGACAACTGTATCTAATAGCCCGGCAACTTCTGCAATCAATTGGACTGCCAGAGGGCCTGCATCTTGATACTCATGATTGGCAATCCAGTTGTTACTGCGTTCGCCATCGCCAAAATCCCAAATCAAACTATTGGGCACTGGTTCTACTATGGGGAAAAATTTGGTAATGTTCGTGAGGCAGCTGTCAATCCAATAGAATCCCAGTGTATCAAAAGTGAAAGTATATCCAGGAGAAAAAGCTGGAAACTGTCTTCCATTTAAGTCTTCTGGAAAAACAATCGGCTGATACTGTACAGAGTCGATCGTACTATCAGGACGATTTATACTACCTAAATTGATGGGATCCGCGGAAGTATTTTGATAGAGATGATAGATCCGATCGTCTGGTGCTTTCTGCAAACCGAAACTGCGAAATATGGGTGCCGGTAAGATCGGATTGACTGTTTCTGTAGAATCATTTAAATCCAACTGATAAAGTTGGGCGGTGGTACCACTGCTGCCAAATCTTGAAAAGTAGATTTTTGAACCATCGTTTGACCACTCAATATCATACAAGGATTCTCCTGCATCATCGTCAAAACCTGTAGTCAACAGCTGTCTGTCAAATGTAAGCTCACCCGTGCCTGTATCGAAATCCATCATCCAAATGTTTCGATTGGACCTCTGGGGTGCCATCACCAACTTTGCTGAATCAACATTGAAAGCAAAATGAGATGCCGCAAAACCAGGCGTAGTGCCATCTGTAAAATCATAATTAACCGTAGCTCCAATTCCCGATCCATCGATTCTCGTAACTTGAATTTGGAAATCAGTGCTGTTTTGAGAAAGCAGCCAAAACAGTTCTCCATTTCCTCGCGGAACGATAAGCATTCCTTCCGATGGACTTATCAATCCAGTGGAATTATTCAATGAAGTGACATCACCGTATGGAAACTCTGCTGATCCATTACCTACTAGACTAGCATTTGCTGTGGAATACTGTATTTCATTTGCACCCGTAGATCCTGAATTTGTAAACAAATAGTACTGACCGGGATTTCCAACGACCGGGCAAACCACAATGGGAGTATTGATTGCTGGATTTCCAGAAAGGCCAGACCCTCCTGGAACTACGCTATGAGATACATCATAAACAGCACTACCATCACTGTAGAATAATAGATTGCCCGTGAATTGATCGGTAATTGTTGCTGAGCCTCCCAAACCAAATGGAGTAGCTTGATCGCTCTGAAGAAATACTTCCCTTCCGTTGGGATCAAAAACGATATTTTCAGCAGAATTACCAAAATACCAACGTGTTTCAGTAATATTCTGAGCTTGCAGACCTACTCCTACCAAGAGGAATGTCAGAAGAAAAAGCATTCGTTTTCCAATGAATCGGTAAGGGGCTCTGCTCTTAAAAATGTCCTTATTCATGCACAACACGCTGTAAAAATACGGTTAAAATACTAACGTACTAGTTGTCGTTACATTACTTATGTAAGACAACAAAACTTAAACTGATTTGTATTTATTGTCTAATTTGCTCACTGAATAATATTGGTACTGGTTCATGCTAAAGAACGTCGTTCTCATCGTTATTATCACTTTTCTGTTTGCTACTAAAAACACCTTGCAAGCACAAGACCCTCAGTTTTCGCAATACTATGCAGCACCATTGTATTTGAATCCTGGGTTGGTAGGTATTAACCAAAAAGGACGGATGGGGATAAACTATCGCTCACAATGGCCAAACCTTGCTGCAAACTTTGAGACTACCTCTGCCTATTTCGATTATCATTTTGAAGACTACTACAGCAGTGCAGGAATCATTTTCACGAGAGATCGTGAAGGAATAGCTGGCCTAAATTCCACATCTATTGGACTACAGTATGCTTATCAGCTGCAATTGAACTATGAATGGACGTTTCGGGCAGGAGTTCAGGGAGCTTATTTTATTCGTGATATCAATTTTGATCAGTTGACATTTGGCGATCAGTTCGATAATACCGGATTAGTGAGACCAGTGACCGGCGAAAACTTTAACACCGGATTAAACGCTCAATTCTTTGATCTCTCTTTCGGTGGAGTGCTCTACAATCCGGATTTATGGATAGGGGCAGCACTACATCATGTATTGGAGCCGAATCAGAGTCTGACTGGAGATAGTGCACCCCTACCAAGGAGGTTTTCAGTTCATGGGGGATACAGAATCCCTTTGTCGCCTCGGACAACTCGAACAGACATTGGAGAACGGAGTATCACCCCTACTTTCAATTATCGCGCTCAGGGCGACTTTGATCAGCTAGACCTTGGGGCCTACTTTACCATAGATCCACTTCTTGTTGGTCTATGGTATCGAGGAGTGCCAATCAAGAACATTGACGGAATAGTAAACAATGAGTCTCTTATATTAATGCTGGGATTGCAAACCAATAGAGCAACTTTTGGGTACAGCTTTGATTACACCCTTTCTGACTTAGGAATAGGAACCGGTGGGGCGCATGAGATCAGCATTGCCTACTCTTTTAGTCTTGGTGATCCTCTCAAACCAGCTGCAGATGTGAGGAGACTTAAGTGCCCAATTCCTTTTATTTTTTAGATCATTGAAGTCATATGACTGAACAAACCATCCTTACTCTTCTTTTGGGAATCATCATCTTTGATTTTGTATTGGAGCGTACGCTCACCTATTTAAACAGAAAGAGTAGTAAACAGCCTATTCCTGAGGAATTGGAAGGTATTTACGACGAAGAAAAATATCAGAACTCCCAAGCTTATCAGGCGGAGGTCTCCAAGTTTGGTCTTATCACCTCATCATTCAGCTTTGTACTCCTAGTGCTCGCCATCTACAACGGCTGGTTTGGCATGTTAGATCAATGGATCAGGACATTTTCTCCACTTAGTCTGATCTCTCCACTCATCTTCTTTGGCATTCTATTCATAGCATCTGATTTGCTCAATATGCCTTTTTCGATCTATAGAACCTTCATGATCGAGGCAAAATATGGATTCAACAAGATGACTGCAAAAACCTTCATATTGGACAAGATCAAAGGATACCTGCTTACCATAATTTTTGGGGGACTGCTACTTGGAATACTGATCTATTTTGTAAATGCGATAGGCAGTGATTTTTGGATGTACTTCTGGGCTGTGATGGCAGCCTTTGTCCTATTTGCGAACCTGTTCTATACTTCATTAATTCTACCTCTTTTTAATAAGCTCACGCCTCTTGAGGAAGGAGAACTATTGTCATCTATCAAAGCTTACTGCGAAAAGGTGAATTTCCCGTTGAAAAACATTTTTATTCTCGATGGTTCTAAGCGATCAAGCAAAGGGAATGCATTCTTCAGTGGGCTTGGTAGGAAAAAGAAAGTTGTTCTGTTCGATACGCTAATAGAAAAACACACCACGGAGGAACTAACTGCTGTCTTTGCACATGAAGTAGGGCATTTCAAGAAAAAGCACATCCTGTTTGGAACTGTGTTTAGCATTGCTTTGATGGGTTTCATGCTATTCCTTTTTTCTAGGATGGCTTACAATGCCGAAGTTAGTTGGGCTATGGGTGGACAGACATCTGCCCTGCATCTAAACTTGTTAGCTTTTGGAATTTTATACTCGCCAATCTCCACAATTCTGGGCATTATCGGGAATGTGATTTCACGAAAAAACGAGTTCGAAGCGGATCGGTATGCAAAAGACACGTATGACTCAGCACCTTTGATTGCTGGTTTGCGAAAGATGTCTGCTGATCACTTATCCAATCTCACCCCGCATCCCGCTTTTGTATTTGTCCATTATTCACATCCTCCATTAAAGGAGCGTTTAAGGGCTTTGAATAACTAACCTACTTTATTTAAAGTATTTCCATTTCTTCTTCTTGCCGTTTCGAAAGTAGAACCACTGTCCTATTTTCTCACCCATTTTCCATGAACCTTCGTAGGTAGGAGATCCATCCTCCTCAAAGTACTGCCAACGGCTGTGCTCTAAACCATCCTTAAGGATTCCCTTTTGATTTAGACTGCCATTCTCAAAATAGAACTCCCAGTACCCATTGGGCTTTCCTTTCACATAATTACCTCTCCTTTTGACTGTACCATCTGCATAAAAAAAGCTCCAGAAACCTTGATATAAGCCATCCTGATATTTTCCAGTTTTTTCCAACTGCCCATTTTCATGATAGTAATATGCGCTATCTTCCAAAAGTCCATTGGTATAGGTCTCTACTGCTAGCAGCTCCCCATTAAACGAAAAATAGCGCTGGATCCCTGAGAGTTCTCCATCGCTGTACCTGAGATCTGCATTTTTTTCGCCATTCGGAAAGAAATAAACCCATTTTCCAACGGGTCCATTTGATCCACTTTTCCCTATGGACTTGATCGAAGCATTGCTAAAAAACATTGTGTCAGCCACATTTTGTCCAACAGAACAAAAAGAAACTCCCAAAAAGATGAAAAGCAAGACTGACTTCATAGGGACATAATTTACAATTATTGAATAAAAGCTACCAAATGCATACTTTGCAATAATGAAGCCGTACGCTTTTCTACTATTAATTTCTTTATCCTACTTCTCTTACTGTCAAACCAGCTCATTCAATCTTGGTGCGCGCAGTAGCGCATTGGCTGGTGCATCTCTAACCCTGGGGGATGAATACAGCCTTTTCAATAATATTGGTGGATTAGGAAGAGTAGAAAATCATGCTGCATTTGCGTCTTATCAAAACAGGTATGGAGTAAGTGAGTTCCAAGTGGTCGGTGCTGGAGCGATCTACCGATCCCCCATCGGGAATGCAGGAGTTGGTTTTTACAAATTTGGTGACGATATCTACAGTGAGCAGCGTCTGCATCTAGCTTTCGGCAATAAAATTCAGATGGTCAGTCTCGGACTAGGGATAGACCTTCATCAATATAACATTGCGACTGTTGGCTCTCAGCAGGCATTTGCTATCCAATTCGGCGGAATCGCCGAGATAACCCCGAAATTTCGGTTTGGGGCACATGTATCAAATATCAATCAAGCTCAAATCAATAATGAAACCGGTGAGAGAGTGCCTACAGTTCTGAAAGCTGGAGTTTCTTACATTCCATCTGATGAACTGCGCTTCACCGTAGAGGTGGAAAAAGATTTGGATTTTGATGAAGTTCTGAAGGCTGGAATAGAATATAGAATAGTCGAAAAAGTCTTGGTAAGAACCGGCATTAGTACTGAACCATTCCTTGGGGCCTTTGGCATAGGTTTTCATCCAAATAATTTCAAGTTCGACTATGCTTTTTCCAATGAATCTAGGATAGGGAGTATCCACGAAATCTCATTGGCATATACATTCATTAGATAATGAGGGTGCTATCTAATTTAAATAGTAAAGCAAATAGTCCCACTAAAGGTCCCAGATGGACACTGATTATTCTGATGAGCTTGACTAGTCTTTCTACCTTTTCACAAAATGAAGAAATAGATCTTGAAGTATTCGCAGAACGGCTTTTTCAAATTCAGGATGAAGATGTCTCATATGAGGATATATACGAATCACTTTTACTGTACTATACAAGTAAGCTCAACTTAAATACCGTCGAGCCTGAAGAACTATCTTCACTTTATGTGCTCAATCCAGCCCAGATTAGCAACTTCTTTTCTTACCGTGATCAATTCGGAAAATTCCTATCAATCAACGAATTGCAAGCGATTCCGGAAATGGACCTTGAAACCATTCGCATGCTGCTTCCATTCGTCACAGTTACAGAATCACAGATCGATAATCGACCACTTTTTAAAAGAATCTTGGAGGAAGAAAACAACTATTTTTTGCTTAGATACTCCAGAAGACTGGAGGAACAGCTGGGATACACTCCAGCCCTGCCACTGGACACCACCTTTGTTCGAGACGAAAACAATGTAGTGGTAGATACCCTCACCTCCGCTCCTACGCGATACCAAGGTTCGCCGAATAAATTCTATGGTAGATTTAGAACAAGTCACCGAAACGACTTCAGTCTAGGCTTTACATTCGAGAAGGACAATGGAGAATCGTTCGGTTTCGATAATGGGAAGAAAGGATTCGATTTCTATTCGTATCATTTGCTCCTAGAAAATAAATGGGGATTTAGAAAGATCATGCTTGGGGACTTTCAAATGCAGGTTGGACAAGGAGTTGTTTTTGGTGCAGGATTCAATGCAGGTAAAGGAGCAGAAACAGTAAATACAACCAAAAGAAATACGCTTGGCTTGAGACCTTACACTTCTGTCCTGGAAAGTGGTTTCTTTAGGGGTGCAGGGGTAACAAAAAATATCAATGATTTTGAGCTGACTCTTTTCTATTCACAACTAAATCAAGACGGTAATATTCAGTCTGATACTACCTTTTCAGATTTTGATGAGTTCATCAACTCAATCCAAAATACAGGATTCCATCGGACTCCAAGTGAGCTAGCTGCAAGAAATCAAATATCCGAGCAATCCATAGGTGCAGTGGTTCAATACAAACCAAATCGGCTGTTCTCCATTGGTATATCCGGTCTTAATAGTCAGTACAGCAGCCCCTTGCAAAGGCGTCCCAACAACTACAATCAATTCGAATTTAAAGGTGATCACAACTACAT
>JABSPG010000150.1:0-5373 GCA_013214445.1 Ekhidna sp.
TTTAGCTACTGACTTCTTGATCAAGTATTCTAGATCTTTTTTGGCATGTCCCTGCATGATTCCGGAAAACTCTTCATAGGTCTTCCCAGAGTACCTGTAGCTCGAAGGAACGGTGTAGACATTCTGTAAAAATATCTCTGACTCTAGTCCTTTTGTCAATAGTAGCGTTTGTTCTAGTGAAAGAGATGAATAATCAGAAAAATCAACAGGGACAAAGAACTTATTGAAGTTCAAAATTTGACCTGCAGGTATTACAAGCAGGTTGCAGGGCGATCTCCGTGCAATTCTGGTGCTTAAAACTGAATCACTTCCTTCTTTCCGTCCAACCACAATCAGATCCGCTTTCTGATCATTAGCAACCTTTAGAATTTCCTTAGTTTCTCCTCCTCGAGTAACGGCTATCTGGGTGGTAATATCACAGTCAAAGTGATTTTTGATCAGCTCCTTTATTTCATTTTTTCTTTCTTCTAGGGCCTTAGATAGCAAGTCTGGAAATTCCTTTACCACTGCCTCTGGGAGATTGAAGTCCTTTATGATGTTCAGAAATGTGATATGTTCCGTGCCTGCTACTTTGCTTAAAGAGCAAGCATTCTTTATCAACTCTTGATCCTTTTCGGTGTGATCAAGACATACGATAACTTTTTTCAGTGGCGCGATCAATGCAGTAGATTTAAACTTGACACAAAGTTAGGTTGGATTATCATTTTGACAATCCTTCAAATCCTTATTTCAAAATTTTTTTGCATGAAAAATTCATTGACTAGAATTTTAATCCATTATGAGTGTGTAAAGTTCATGTTTTTCGGAATATTATTTCATTTTTCCATCAGATCACAGACCATTTCGATGGATTCTTTTGAATGTGTAGGGAAGTTTGCAATCCGAATATGATTCTTAGCGTGTTTGCCATAACCACTGCCTAAAATGAGTCCTTTTTGGGCAAACTGCTTGATGATTTCTTCTGCTTTGTCCGATGTAGCTACCAAAGTAGTTTTGGAGCGATGATCTTTGGATTTTACAAAATGGGTGAGATTCGGATGATCTTCAATGGCTTGATTGAGAATAGTGGATTTATAAATGGTGTCATTTTTGATTTTCTTCTGACCAACCTTCACCATGTCTTCAGCGATTTTACCAAGCAGATATATATATAGCATGTTAGGTGTTTCTGGAGTCTGGTATTTGTCACCAAATTTTTTGAGATTAGGAAGAGCTCGATAAGATCCAAGTGATTGATTTTGAGATAGCTTAAGTGCAACTTCATGACACCTCTCATTCGCAATCCAAACACCAAGACCTGCGGGCATCCCGAATGCTTTTTGGACTGAGAAATAAGCCGTATCCACGTTTTTGAAATCAGTTTCAATTCCTGGCAATGCACTTACAATGTCCAAGGCAATTAGCTTTTCTTTATTGGCTACCCTAAGCTCTGAAATTTCTTTTTCAGTAATGGTGAACCCAACACTGGTTTCATTTTTTGTAATGCCAATTAACTCAGCATCAACTGGTATTTGCCAGTTTTCAAAGACCTCACCGTCTTGGACAAGAGTTTGCGAGGAAGATCTGTTGTGAGCTAAGGCAAAGTCAAAGAACTTTTTACTAAAGGCACCATTAACAAAATGATGAGAGGAATCTTTTACTAGATTTTGAATGATTCTATCCCAAGCTTCATTAGCAGAATTGATATAATATGGCTGATACCCAGCCGGTAGGTTTAGCAACTCAATGAGGGCTTCTGTAGTTTGCTGAACTACCGCGTTAAACTGCTTACTCCTGTGCGATATCGAAGGAATATCTTCAAAAAGTGCTCGCTTTAAGTGCTCTTCAAAAGTATAGAAAAGCTGTGCAGGACCAGGTGTGAAGTAGATTTTGTTGGACATAAAAAAAGCTCTTTGTAAGGTAAAGAGCAATATAATTTCCAAATGGAAAAATAGGTTCCTTCAAACTCTAGTTTCCATCCACTTGAACGTTCTATTAATAATCTTCAGTGCCAGTTTGATTTTTTTCACACTGATCATTTCCCTTGACTCATCATACATAGTAACTCCATCAGCAAAAAGAAGAACTTGCGGATATTCATTTACAACACCAGCGACTTCAGTCACAGCCTCAGAAACTTCTTTATCTTTCATTACATCCAACATGTACAAGTCTAGGTTCCCTGGAGCTATATTCCATTCGCCTTCCAGTTTTTCTAGAGCATTTGTGCTTTCAGGTGCTGATGGGCGATGTTTGAAAACAAGCGCAGGCTTTTCTCGTGAGTTTTCGATTATCTCGTCAAACTCCTCTGTGGTGGTCAGATGTTTCCAATTAAGCGGGTAACTCATTTTTAAATCTCGTTAGCTTATTAAACTTCAAATAAGCTTTTGGGTTAGGCGGTGTTTGTTTTTAAACTATAAACTTAATACAAAACGCGGAATCTTATGGTGCCACTTACCAATTTAAGGTCTTTGATAACCTCACCTTGATAATTTTTGTCTATGTCGGTGATAACGTAACCTATTGCATCATTAGTCTTTAAATACTGCCCTACAATATTAATTCCGTGCTTTGCTAGGATATTATTTATGTCAGCAAGTATTCCAGGTTCGTTTTTATGTATATGAATGAAGCGATGTGCTTGACTCAAATTGGGAAGGGTAATGTTGGGGAAGTTTACACTGTTTGTAGTTGAACCAGTATTTATATATTCAATGATTTTTGATGGAACAAAGTCAGCGATATTTTCCTGGGCTTCTAGTGTACTACCTCCGACATGTGGCGTCAGAATGGTATTTCTTCTACCCATGAGCGGAGAATTGAACGGATGCTCGTTACTCAAAGGTTCCTCAGGAAAAACATCAATACTAGCTCCATGAACCTTGCCAGTATCTAGAGCTTCAGTCAAGGCAGAGACATCCACTACATGACCTCTACTGAGATTGATGAATACGACTCCATCTTTCATTTGATCAAACTCCTTAGAAGTTATGAGATTTTTGTTGTCTTCTCTACCATCTACATGTACACTTACTACATCTGACGATCTAAGTAAATGTTCCATGCTTGGGCAAGCTGTAACGTTTCCAAGTGCAAGTTTTTCCTCAAGGTCAAAATATTGAACATTCATTCCCACAGATTCAGCTAAAATCGATAGCTGAGAGCCAATTTTACCATAACCTATGATTCCTAGCTTCTTACCTCTGATTTCGAAACTCCCTGATGCTGACTTATTCCACTTACCTTGATGCATTTGAGTCATCTTGTCAGGTAGATTTCTCATAAGCATGATAATCTCCGCTAAAGCTAATTCCACTACGGAACGAGTATTTGAGAAAGGGGCATTAAAGACAGCAACTCCTTTTTTTAGTGCAGCTGTAAGATCTATTTGATTTGTACCGATACAAAAAGCACCAATGGAAAGGAGTCTCTTTGCATTTTTTAGGACTTTTTCGGTCACTTGAGTTTTTGATCGAATGCCTAGAATACTGACGTCCTTGATTGCTTCAGCCAATTCTGATTCTGTCATTCCTGCCGGATGCACTTCTACCTGATATCCTTCTCTTTTTAGACGATCGATGGCTCGTTCGTGAATATTTTCTAAAACCAGGGCTTTGATCCGATTTTTTGGATAAGAGTGAGCTCTTTCGAGGTTTTGGGAGAATAAAAACTCATCCAGTGATGGGGCCTCATGATCGGCCTCCTCAAGAATTTTTTCTCTCCTTACATTTTCAGTGAATGCATAGAATTTATGCGCCAATCCAGCTTTTTTGATTTCATAGTCTGTATAGCCGTCTCCGAGCACAAAAACCTCTCCATCTAGTGCTAAGGCAGCTATCTGATTAGGCTTTCCATTGTTCTCTGCAAGCAAGTTTGACTTGTTAAAGCCCTTTATTCTTCCCTCAGCGTCATATTCAAAATCATTAGCAAAGACATTTTCTTGCTTGATCCCAAACCGCTCTACAATTGGCACAATAAAGTCTTTGAATCCATTTGAGACAATAAAGATTTGGTCGCGATATTTATTTATAAATTCAGTATTCCTCTTAAAGGAATGAGAGACTAACTCCCCGAGCCTTTCGATAAGCTCCGGAAGATCTTTTCTGTGTGACTCCAGGATCTCAAGTCTCTTCTGCAATGACTCTCCTAATGACATGCCACCTTCCATTCCAAGATCTGTGATCGCTTTTATTTCGGTAATTGCATTATCTCTATTTTCATTATTCTTGAGCGAAATTTCAGCAAGAATGTCCAAGGCTTCAACTTGCGTGAAAGTACTATCAAAATCAATTATGAAATATTTGGTCTGACTCATATTAAAAGTAGGTAAACATCAAATTTAGAGTATGCTAAAACTTCGACATACCTTATTCAGCATTTTATTTATGATGGTCGTTTTCGTAAAGGGTCAAGAGATTAATTCTCTGGATGGTAGAATTCATGAAATTGTATCTAGTGCCATAAAACAGGAGGCCTTTCCGGGGTGTGTTGTCTACGCTGCAAAGGGTGACTCTGTCATCTTCTTTAAAGCTTATGGATATCAAACTTATGATTCTATTAGGCATGTGGAATTGGATGATGTGTATGATTTAGCATCTGTAACCAAGATTGTTGGGGGTACACTAGCCATGATGAAGCTGTATGAGGACGGGCATTATAATCTGGATGATCAGATAGGTGACTTTGTGGCAGGATTGAGTTCTAAAGTTGGAAAAGTGACTTTTAGGGAAGCGATGGCACATCAAGCAGGGCTTTTTCCATGGATTGCATACCATCAGGAAATAAGAGACAAAAAGGGACAGTTTAGAAAGAAGTTTATTTCGCCGACAGCTGATGAAAAGTTCGATTTTAAGTTGAGTGATAGCCTATATCTGAAGAAGAACTTTTACCAAAACATCAAAAAGTACATCAACAGAAGCCCTGTTTCAGGAGAAAAACAGTACAAGTACTCGGGCTTGTTTTTCTACCTCATACCAGAGATTGTGAAAAATGCTACCGACACATCCCTCGATTTCTACCTGCAAGAACACTTTTATGAACCTCTAGGAGCAAGAACTTTGACGTTCAATCCAAGGCTTAAGTTTGATTTGCAACAGCTAGTTCCAACAGAATTAGACACTTTTTTCAGGAACACACAAATTCACGGATCAGTCCATGATGAAGGTGCAATAATGATGCGTGGTGTTTCAGGAAATGCAGGACTTTTTAGCAATGCAGAAGATCTTTCCAAGATAGCCCGTCTTTGGGTAAATTATGGGATGGTCGACTCGCTGAAATTATTAAAGAAGCAAACCGTAGAACTGTTTACAACTGCACAATACCCCAACAATGAGAATAGGAGAGGGTTGGGATTCGACAAGCCGTTACTTGAATATGATTCTCTCATAAGTAGTG
>JABSPG010000150.1:5383-8583 GCA_013214445.1 Ekhidna sp.
TTACGGTCATACAGGATACACAGGAACCTTAATCTGGATTGATCCTGAAAACTCTCTTACCTATATATTCCTAGCCAACAGGGTTTACCCATCCCGGCAAAACAGAAATATTTACAAACTAAACGTTAGGCCAAGAATACATCAGTTATTTTATGACTATTTAGATCATAAAGACCTTTGATTGATAGTACTGGTGAAAACTTTAAATCTGCAATCTAAAATTTCTATTTAGAATTATTCTAAATAATAAAGTTTTACAAGTTGATTTTGATGAGTTTGGGAATATCGGGTAACCCTTTCGATAAGGTGTCAAAATCCCACCTTTGAAAAACAAGACCCCCATATTATTTTTGTGACGTTTGAATTCAATCCCATCGGAATACATGTTTAAAACAACACCGAAACTAACCAAAATGCTCCTCGGCCTAGCCTTGGGGATTTTCTTTTCTTCGAGCTTGCAGGCTCAAGAAATACCCACCGACGAAAGCGTGATCGCCGCAGGGGAAGCCACCTTCAAAGCAAACTGTACACAGTGTCATAAGATATGGGAAGTGCGAATTGGCCCATCATTAAGTAATGTGTATGAACGTAGGTCAATTGAGTGGTTAAATTCATGGATCAAAAACTCCCAGGCAATGATAGCCGCTGGTGATGAACAAGCCGTGGCACTTTGGGAAGAATACAACAAGACCGTGATGCCAGCATATCCATTTACTGATGACCAAGTAATGGAATTGCTTGCCTACATTCAAGCAGAGACAGTGAAGGGTCCTCCAGTTGAAGAAACTGTAGCAGTTGCCGGAAGTGGTGGGTCAGCTGAAGATGGAGTTTCATCTTCATATTTGATGGCTGTGATCATCATCCTTATTGTAGTTCTTTTACTGGCAGTGATTGCATTAATAATCGCTGCAAAAACATTAGTAAAGCACTTAAAGGAAGTCAAAGGTTTGGATGAGGCAGAGCAGGAAATTGTTTCTCAGCAATTTGACGTTTTAGCTTTCCTGAAGAGCAACAGTGTTGTTGGTCTAGTCGTTTTTGTCTTCACAATAATTGTGTTGAAAACATTGATTGATGGAGCTTTTACCATAGGGGTGCAACAGGGTTACCAACCAACACAACCTATCGCATTCAGTCATGAACTACATGCAGGACAATATGAAATTGATTGTCAATACTGTCATACAGGTGTGATGAAGTCAAAGTCTGCAAATATTCCTTCACCCAATATTTGTATGAATTGCCATTCTCAGATAAAACCTGAATCTGAAGAAATTCAGAAAATATATGCTGCTATTGACTATGATCCAGAAACAAAAACTTACGGAACGAATACTAAGCCTATTGAATGGGTTAGAATTCACAACCTGCCCGATTTAGCGTATTTTAATCATGCACAACATGTCAATGTTGGTGGTTTAGAGTGTGAAACATGTCATGGTCCGATCAAGGAAATGGAGGTCGTATATCAGTATTCAACACTTACTATGGGATGGTGTATCAATTGCCACAGAGAAACTGATGTAAATACTAAAGGTAATGAATACTACGACAGGCTGGTGAAATTGCATTCAGAACAAAGTAAGGAGCCGATGAAAGTAGAGGATATCGGTGGATTGGAATGCTCAAAATGTCACTATTAATATTCCGAAGATCTGATCTAAAAGAGAAATGAAAGAAACTAAGAAATACTGGAAAGGACTGGAGCAACTGGAAAACACTCCAAACTTCCAGGCAAGAGCGTCTAAAGAATTTTCAGAATACCTTCCAACTAATGGTGGCGACAATGGAGAGCCTTCCCGAAGAGATTTTCTAAAGATGATGGGTTTTGGAGTAGCTGCAGTTTCGTTGGCTGCTTGCGAAGCACCTGTTAGAAAAGCGATTCCTTACGTGAATAAGCCTTTAGATGTTGACCCAGGTATTGCCAATTACTATGCATCTAGTTTTGCAATAGGGAATGAGGTGCTACCAATTGTAGTAAAGACGAGAGAAGGTAGACCGATCAAAATTGAGGGCAATGATCTTTCTGCTCTTAGCAGTGGTGGTACAACAACCCAAGCTGAATCATCCGTTCTTTCCTTATACGATAGTGAAAGAATACAGAATCCTAAGATCGATGGTGAAGACAGTGATTGGGATGCTATTGATAGTAGAATAACGACCGAATTATCTGCAAACGCAGGTAAGATTGCTGTTGTTTCCTATTCCAATTGCAGCCCAAGCACTCTAAGAGCTGTAAGTGTACTCGGTGAGAAGTACGGTGAGTTGATGCATGTGCAGTATGATCCAATGTCCATGAGTGGTTTATTGGATGCCTATGCAGAAGCTACTGGATCAAGAATGCTTCCAATGCATGACTTTTCAAAGGCTAAGACAATTGTTTCAATTACTGCAGATTTTCTTGGTAGTTGGCCCAATAATGCATTGAATAACAAGCAATTTGCAGATACAAGAAAACTTGGGCCAGATAAGAAGGATATGTCAAGGCTTTATGCCTTTGAATCTAACTTATCTTTGACAGGATCAAACGCGGATTACCGTCAACCAATTAAGCCTTCTCAAGAAGGTATTTATGTAGGAAATCTTTACAATCTTATAGCAAGAAAAGCCAGTGCTCCCACCGTAGGTGTATCCAGGGTAGAAGATCCTGTAATGCTGGAGAAAGCCGCTAATGACCTCTGGAAGTCTCGAGGCAATTCGCTTGTGGTGAGTGGTTCAAATGATAAGAACGTGCAATTGTTGGTCATCGCTATTAATGATCTTTTGCAGAGTTACGGTTCTACCATTGACACCTCAAGAAGTGTTAACACGAGGAGAGGAGATGATTCGTCCTTTGCCCAGTTAGTTAGTGAAGTAAAAAGCGGGGCAGTTGGAACAGTTTTATTCTACAATTGTAATCCTGCTTATGATCATCCTCTGGGTGAGTCTTTGATCGGTTCTTTAGGCAAGGTTAAAACGACAATATCAACTTCTGACCGAATTGATGAGACTAGCAGATCAGTCAAGTATGTAGCACCTGACAATCACTTTTTAGAGTCGTGGAATGATTTCGAACCAGTATCCGGTCATTTCACACTTTCACAACCTACCATTAAAAATATTTTCAATACTCGTCAAGCTCAAGATTCATTCTTGGCTTGGTCAGGAAGCGAGTCAAATTATTATGACTTCTTAAGAGAAGGTTGGAAACCATTTGCATCTGA
>JABSPG010000151.1 GCA_013214445.1 Ekhidna sp.
TGTTAGCCCAAATTGAAGCCTATTTGGTTTGCTGACATAAGCAGTTCCAAAATCACTAGGGGAGGACTTATCAGAATTGAAGGTGATCTTGTACTCAACTGGCAATGCATTTCCATCCTCATCTCTTACCGGAGGGAATTCCTCAAAGAACTCTAAGTCGTGACTTCCTCTACCTCCCAACCAATAGGAAAGTCTAGGACCACCATTTACAAAATAAGTAAATCGGTTTGTGTTAAAATTGATTCTCAACATAATTGGTGCCGAAAGAAAGTGATTGACCATTTCAGCACTAACCAAATCAAACTCCGGATCTCTATCTCGCAACGTTTTGCCAATTCTCTCATAAACTAACTCTCCATGCACAGCATACTTGTCAGTAGCTGAATATGACAAAGCTACCCCTGCTTGCCAATTTACATTTGTGCTTACATCAAAAGAATCACGCTCATAAGTTTCCTCCTGATATACATGATCAATATGACTTACACCCACCCTTGGCCCAATCCAATATTGCGCATTGACAGTCAAAGCCGTCAAAAAAATGCCCAGGATCAGAATTAGTTTCATCTTGACAGTAGTTGAGTTGTTTTGTGAACGTAATAATACGAAATCAAAACGAGTGCGATGTAGGCGCTCGCTAAATTATTTAGTTTTTCGATAAAGTCTGACGTAAACCGTCTTCTGGTCTACATTAATAAACCTAGATTTGTTACGGGTGTCTCCAATAGCAATATTTTCCCTAATTTAGAGCCCAGATCAAAGAAACAAACTCCACTTGAAACACATAATTTTTTGTCAAGAGGTTTTCTCTTTATCAAAATCAAGTATACTTTATTATTTGGTTCTGCTTGTTACAGTATCCAGAGTGTCTGCACAACAGCCTCAGGTCTACAATCAGTTTTTCATGAACCCTTACATGTACAATCCTGCTTATGCAGGAGTAGAAGGACATGCAGCCATCTTTGTGATGTACAGAGACCAATGGTCGAATATCGAAGGAGCACCACAAGTATCTCATGCAAGCTTTCATGTACCTCTTGACGGTGGAATTGCCCTAGGAGGAGCTGCTTTTAATGTAACACAAGGGCTTTTGACCACCTCAGCTTTTAAAGCTTCTGCATCTTATCTGCTTAATATAGATAGAACACATTTCCTGAGATTTGGGATGTCATTAGGTGCTGGAATAAACTCGGTGAACATCAACGAATTTGATTCCCCAAACGATGATGCATTCAATGACTTTCTGGATCAATCTAGCTTTTTCATTGGTGACGTTGGAGTAGCGTATCATTTTGGACACTTCAACGTTGGTCTGTCCTTACCAAACCTTTTTAGCTACAATCCTATCACACAATCAGAGGTTGCTGATGTGCAGTTTTCGCCCACAAATAATATGTTGATGAAAATCAATTACAGGGGACACCTAAATGATGACTTTGCCTTTGAACCTCACATAATATACAGATATAGTAATGTATTACCCCATCAGTTCGAAACGGTACTAATTGCTCACCTATATCACATTGTGTGGGTGGGAAGTGGTTATCGGCAAGATGCTGGTCTTATTGCTTTGGTGGGGGCAAAAGTCAAAGAGAAATTCGCAGTAGGTTTTGCTTATGAATTGGGCAATTCCAATATTTCATCTCAGCTAGGCCCTACTCTGGAAATCAATCTGGGATATCATTTAGGCACCAAAAAAGAACATGCAGAGCATGTCTCCTCATTTATCAAGAGTCACAGATTATCAGCTGAAGAAAGGGCTAGACAAGCGGAACTTGAAAGACAAAAGCAATTAGCAGCGCTTCAAGCAAGTAGAGAACCAGAGGAACAAACCACCTCAACTACAGGAAATGGTGAGGATGCGCTAAGCATTGCATCTCCGACTACATCTGCTAAAACAATCACTTCGCCCACTAACGTTTCTCCAACTCCTACAGTTTTGGACAGGAGAGATACTGAAGCTGATATTCCAACCGAACGTGCAGATGCATGGGATCACCAAGAGGAACATGAAGAAATAACTAGAGTAAATCAGTTTGGAGAAGAAGAAACCGGCATAAGACTGGAGAAACCTGGTGAAAATGGAGAGAAGAACGTGGTGATTAGCTGGGTACCAACGTCTGAGGCTGCATCTCTTGCCGTTTCTGAAGATGGTCACTTGGAACGTTCTCTTCCTGACGGAACAAAAGAGGTCGGCATTAAATATGAAAAAACAACTCCTGAAGGAGAAGTAGAACACATTATAAAGTGGGATAGAGCGATTAATGAGGTGCAAGCTGAAACCATCGCAGGTAATCCGGACATGACTGAAGAACAGCACGAGGAAATTGCCAAGGGGAATCCAGAGCTTACCTCGGACTTCAGAACACATGAAGAAGTGGCTACTTCTGACGAACCTGTTATTACAAAACGAGGCAATCACCTGCTGGAATTGCCAGCTGGCAACTATGTTATCACCGGAGCATTCTCAGTCTTTGCAAATGCAGAAAAGCTCAGTGATCAGCTTTTTGAAATGGGATTTCATGACACTAAGGTGGGATTCAATAGTGGTAGAGGATACTATTATGTTGTTATTTATGAGTCTGGTAATTTGACGCAAACCAGATCCAAAAGGGATGAATTCAGAAAACTGCCTGAGCTTTCCAAAGCTTGGGTACTTCAAGTGACCGAATGATGAGAAAGCTACTAGTCTATTTGTGCATTGTACCTTATATGGTTTTCGCGCAAAATCAACCGTTCATTAGTTTCATCTCTCCTACAAATACCCAAGTGGGAGAAACGATCTCAATTTCGGGGAGTAACTTATCCAATATAGATAGAATTTACTTTGGTGGTGTTTCAGTCACGGCACCTGATATCAACGTCATTTCAGATAACCTGATTGAAGCAACTGTCCCTGCAGGAGCAACTAGAAGTTCCATTATTGTAAGAAGTTCTAACAACTTGATCGCAGAATCCAGTCAACAATTCTTTGTCAGTTTTTCTGGGGAAGGCAGCAGCTCTTGGAGAAATGAGTTTCTGGAATCAATAGCACCAAAAACAGATGTTTATGATATTTGCCTATGCGACTTAAATACAGACGGTCTAAATGATATCATTCTGACTCATAACGTTGGTACTGAAGGAGGCGATCAGCTCACCATATTCCAAAACACGAGCTCTTTCGGTACAGAGTCATTTACAGATATAGACGCCCCCAATAGTGAAAATCCTTTCGGCTTTATCTCGACTACCTGTGCAGATTTAGACGGTGATGGTAAACCAGAGGCAATCTTCACTTCCGATGGAAATAGCAATCGACAACTATTCATTTACAGAAATATAAGCGCTGCAAATGTTTTACTTAGTCCAATCCTAAACTTTAGTCTACCAACTGATGGAAACGGAGAAATAAGAATTACAAGAAGAATAAAAGTCGCAGATATCAATGGCGATGGAAAAGCGGATTTAGTCGTAGGCAATGAGACTGACAATTCGATTCACATCTATCTTAATAGTAGCTCATTAGGTAGTTTTTCTTTTGAAGATCCTGTAGAAATCCTAGTTGGTGGGGCGTCAATAACAGGGGCTTTCGATGTTGGAGACTTAGACAATGACGGAAAGAAAGACCTTGCAATTATCCCATTTAATGCATCGAATGAATACATTTATATATTAAGAAATGAAAGTCTCTTGGATGATATCGGTTTTGCCACTCAAGAGGGAATAATTAATACTAACAGGAGAAGAAACATCATAATAGCAGACTTCAATAATGATGGTCTCAATGATATCGCAACATCAACAGATTTAGTCACTAGCAGTGTAGGTGATGAAAGTATTGAAGTATTTCCGAACAGCACCTCTGCATCTAACATAACTTTTGGCGATGAGGTTGTCTTGTCAGTCCCGAGTAATTTGCCTTGGGGCTTGGATGCTGCAGATCTAAATGGTGATGGTTTTTTAGATATAGCAACAGCAACAATTGGTAGCGGAGGTTCTTCAGCGACCCCTGGTGGGGTCTATATATTTGAAAATTCGACGAATAACGGAGTTATTTCATTTAGTAATTGGAAGCCAATACCAATGCCAGAAATATCGCGCTTGGAGATCTCAATGGCGACTCAAAGCCAGATATTGCCTACAGTCACAATGTTACCAGGCAAGCCCAAGGAGATCTTGGAATTCGGATCAATGAAACATGCATTAACCCATCCATATCTCCTGAAAACTTTACCTTCTGTACAAACGAAAACTTTACATTGTTTGCAACAAACAGCACCGAAGGCACATACGATTGGACCATTACGACTGGTACTGGTTCGGTCATTTCGCAATCTGGAAATGAAGCTACTTTTAATATTTCGTCCACAAATGCAACCATAAGTCTTGCAATCACTGACCAGAGCGGATGCTCCTCGGCACCTGTCAGTACAATCGATTTATCTCAAGTAAGTGGATCGATCACAAGTACTCCCACCATCCTCATAAATGGAGGAAATAGCAATGAACTCTGCGGGGGTGATGAGATTATTTTATCTACAAATGAGACTTTTGATGAATACATTTGGACCCTACCCGACGGCACTAACCTCAACACCTCAACTGTCAGTATTGCATCTGCACAAACCTCAGATGCAGGTATCTATACTTTGTCGGTTAGAAATTCAAATGGTTGTTCAAGCGTTGAAACTCCCATTAATCTTTCCATAAATCAGCCTCCTTCCGTTGTAATCACCAATAGTAACTTGGATAACTTCTGCATTGGAACATCGGTCACTTTGCAAATACCAGACTACTCAGGTGATTTCGATTTTCAGTGGTTTAGAAATGATTCTGAACTTTCGGGGGAGACAGGTATCAATTTGACGACTAGCCAGTCAGGTAACTACCGTGTTGATATCGTTGATCCTTCAGACAATTGCACTACTTCAAGTAGCAACTACACAATTACACAAGTAAATCCTCCAAATTCGATTGCAAACGGACCAACAGAAGTATGCTCAAATAGTTCCGCCTCATTTAATGCAACATCTACGGGGGATGGTTCCTTAACCTTGGAGTATTCCTGGTCTGTAGAAGATGGTTCGAGCAATGTAATTGGATCCTCTACTGATCAAAGTTTTGATTTTAATTTCACTAATGCTGGCACATATGAAGTCACTCTGGTAACCAGTTATGCTACTTCAGAAGTCTATGCTGGATCCAATGCCAATGACCGATGTGAAGCGTCAAACAATATTACGGTAACAGTTTCCGACCCTCCTGCTCTGTCATTCAATCAAAGTGACTTGACAGCTAAATGTCAGACAGAAAGCATAAATATAGGTTTAAGCAGTCCCGATGCTAATACCATATCCAGCTATACTTGGTTAATAAGAGATGCATCCGACAATGCATTGATTGCAACCATCAATGATGTGAATGCACTAGAGCTTAATGGCAATGATGCGCCAGTTCCTGCAGGCATAGACACAGTTTGGGCAGTTCTAAGCGTTTCGACAACCATAGGTTGCGAAGTGCGTGATAGTGTAAGAATTAGGAATTTCGAGTCAACTCTGGACATCAGTTCCGATGACTTTACCACAGTGATTGAATTTGATTCAGTTCTGCTTGAAGAGGAAACTGCCATTAATCTTTCGGCAGCAAATGCTGCGTCCGACATCTCTTGGCAGCCCGCTGAAAACTTCAGTGACCCAACCAGCCCCATTACGACCTATTTTCCTCAAAATCCCACTACTTTAGTAACCCTTACAGCTGTCGATATCAATGGATGTTTAGTATCTTCTGAAATAACTGTGGTCTTGGACAACATAAGGCCTAAAAGAACCTTTTCTCCCAACGGAGACGGACGGAATGATTGCTGGGAAATATTGAACATTGGAGATCTAGGAATAGCTAATGATTGTGAGGTTTTCGTTTTTGATGCGAGGGGCAGAAATATATATACCACAAAAGAGTTTTCGCAAGGAAACTGTGTTTGGGATGGCAATTTCAACAGCTCTCCAGTGCCAGAGGGTGTCTATTACTTTGTTCTAAAATGCAGCAGTAATGAATTCACAAAGTCCGGCAGTATTCTGCTTGCCCGGTGATACAAAGCATGTGATTCGCCTACGATATCTAGTCGTTTATCTAAATCTCACCCTTTGAATAATTACATATTTTGTTGATATAGTTCTGATTTGAATTATAACGATAACTTTATACTGAGCCAATATATCTTTTGATTTTCAAGGTCTTTATCTACCTTACTCAAGGGTTACATTATGACTCAAAAGCGTATTTATTAACGTATCCATTCAACTAAGACTATGAACAGCAATCGAATATCGATTTTAGCAACCCTAATATTCTGTTTAACACTTTCCGTAAACGCCCAAGAGAATTGTGGTAACGGGACTGATGATGACGGTGATGGGTTAATCGATTGTTATGATATCGATTGTGCCGATAATGCATCTTGTGAGGATTTCTTTTTTGGAAATACAGTAATCTGCGCAGATGACATTGACGTTACAACATTCGCCATAAGAGAACAATGGCGTTCTGAAGATGAATCAGCAAATAGTCATTCATCGCCAGCAGTTGGCGATTTAGATGGAAATGGAATTCCGGAAGTAGTTGCCACAAACAAGCAGAAACGTTCTCTGTACATCCTGAATGGTGCAACAGGTGAAACAATAGCCTCTACAACTGACTTAGGTTTTGAACCTGAAAACGCACCAGTGATTGCAGAAATCGATGGTGACGAAATTGGAGATGTGATAGTATCTCAAGATACAGGGGATGATCTTGCACTATACAATGTAGACTTTTCTAGTGGAACCCTGATCAAAAGATGGGGGGAACAAGCTTCCGTCAACCAGCCCATCGGAATCCCAGGTGTTGCAGATTTTGACGAAGACGGTGATGTCGAAATTTATTACAGAAATGAAGTGATGGATGCTCTAACCGGAAATGTGATCGTAGCTGGAGATGGCAATTGGGCACTAGACTATGTGCATGCTACGATAGCCGTTGATATTTTTCCTGAAAGTGCATGCGCAGACTGTGCTGGATTGGAATTGGTTTCAGGAAATGAGATTTGGTCTATCAATGAAGCAGCTGGTACAAGATCTTTGGTCGCAGATATGGATGATATTATTCATGCAGATATTGATCCATCTTTGAATTATTATCCAAAATACTATCCTAGCTGGGATGATCAATGGTCTTCCGTATCAGCTGCAGATTACAACCTAGACGGAAACATTGATTTGATCATAACAGGGGCGCTTGGCACCAGTGGCCAAACTTATAATGGAGAAACAACTATTTTCTTTTGGGATGTCGCAAACAGTACAGTCGTTACCTATCATGACCCCACAAACAATTTTGAAAAAGGTACCGGAAGAGTAAATATCGGTGATGTTGATGGAGACGGTCAATTGAACGCCACCTTTGTAATGAATCAAAAACTATACTCCCTTGATGAAAACTTCAACGTACATTGGATTCATCCAATCAAGGAAGGGTCTTCAGGTTTTACAGGGTGTTCCCTTTTTGATTTTGATGGAGATGGAGCTGTTGAAGTAGTATATCGAAGTGAGTCTTCATTATTGATCGTTGATGGAGTAGGCAATGGAAATAATACAACTTCAGAAAGAAATGAAATTGCTTGCGTATCTAGAACGCAAGAAGAATATCCTGTCATTGCTGATGTAGATGGAGATGGTAGTAGTGAGATATGTGTTGCTTGTTATTTCAACAATTCCACTCCATTTAAACCCTACAGCAACACGCAGTTTTCAAGTATCAGGGTTTATGAATCAGATGGAGAAGCTTGGATGCCCGCCAGAGGAGTTTGGAACCAGCATGGGTACTACAACGTAAATATCAATGATGATCTGACTATCCCCGAGGAAGTTCAAGATCATTCAGTGGTTTTCTCAACTGGCCAATGTGAGCTAGCTGATGGCTCACCCGTTTCTTTCCCTGCCAGACCCCTAAACACATTCCTAAATCAAGCTCCGATACTGAACGAAGAAGGATGTGTTGAATTCGCTTCGCCTGACATCAGATTTGATGGAATCGTATCCGCCACTGACGCTCAGTGTCCAGACGCAGAAATAACTGTAGAATTCCAAATAACGAATCTTGGAGATATAGACATTTCAGGTTTCCTGCCTGTATCTTATTACTTCGAAGATCCTACAGATCCAAATTCAGGCTCTTTTCTACTAGATACGGAGGTTACTCTTTTGGTAGGCTTTGAAGTTGGAGAACAACTAACCATTGAGCAAACCATAAACGGGGTTGGAGGCAATTATCGACTCTTCGTAGTTATCAACGACAATGGAAGCATCCCCCCCATTAGTATCCCACTTCCTACTGCAACAGTTCCCGAGTGCAAAACCGATAATAATATAGCATTTACAGAGGTCGGTTTCCAAACTTTTGATCTGACGGTAGAAAAGCTAGATGATAATGAAAAATGCGATACATCAAAACCTGACAATGGAAGTGCTAGAGCATACTACTTTGGCCCCTCTCCTGGAGGAAACCAAAATATCTGGGTAGAAAATTTTGAAGACCGTACTGCTGGTGTTCA
>JABSPG010000152.1 GCA_013214445.1 Ekhidna sp.
CGTATACTTCCATGAATCCACTGGTAGCTGTAATGCTTTGACCAGGAGCAAACTCAAAGACCACTTTCACTTGATTGTTGTCAATGGCCTCTGGAGCCACAAAAAAACTTCCCATTGCAGGGCGGAAAATCGCACTTACATGAGTGATGGTTGGAGAGGGCTGTGTACACGGGTCACTGACAGACTCTTCTGAAGACAAGAATCGAATGCCGTACTGAAAATTAGAGCTGATCAAATAGCCATTTGCTGATTTGTAAGACCAAGGCTCTCCGTTAATGGTGCCCTCCAGTTCATTCTGCGGCAACTGAATTTCGTCATTTCCACAGCCACTTAAGAACGTAGCTATTGCGAGTAATAGTAAAGGAAAACATTCTTTAGCTTTAAAGAGCAATGTCTCCCTTAGCATGAAAAAACTTGGTCGCATATTTTTAATTGTCATTCTACTTCTGGTTGCGTTTGTTCTATATACGCTTTCTTCGACAGGGTACTTCCGAGAAATAACTAACACCGAACAGTACAAAGTTATTGCAGAGGTTCCTTTATTCGGTGCGGAAGATTTTACGATCAGTTATGAAGATGCGTTTATGATCATCTCCTCGGATGACAGAGGTGCGAAATATCATGAAAGAAAAAGAGAAGGAGGTCTATATCTATTACCATTAGATAGTCCCTCTTTTGAGCTGATTGAACTTGAATCTCCGATTCCTATGCTACCTCATGGCATTAGTTTACTGAAATTGGACTCCACCAAGTATCAACTACTGGTGGTCAGCCATTATGAAAGTCACACCATTAAAAAGTTTGAGCTTTATGGGGATAGCTTAGTACATATAGAAACTTTCCAAGATGATGCCATCGTCAGCCCAAACGATGTAGTCGCACTCGACGAGAGCTGCTTTTACTTCACCAACGATCATGGATACACATCGAAGGTAGGTCTGCTGGCAGAGAATTACCTCGGTCTCGCCGTATCTGATGTCACGTTTTATGATGGGCAAAACTATGTGAGAGTGGCAAGTGGAATTGCCTATGCAAACGGTATCAATATTTCCAAAGACCAAAGTCAACTATTGGTTGCCTCGCCGCGAAGCTTTTCTCTTCGCTTCTATAACATAGAAAAAGATGGAACATTGATTTTTGATCGGTCATTGGATG
The DNA here is from genome assembly GCA_013214445.1 of Ekhidna sp. Taxonomy (GTDB): domain Bacteria; phylum Bacteroidota; class Bacteroidia; order Cytophagales; family Cyclobacteriaceae; genus Ekhidna. Next base: position 1,156 of record JABSPG010000152.1, read on the forward strand.
TAGGATCGGGTATTGATAACATCGAATTGGATCAAAAGGGGAATCTTTGGATGGGATCGCACCCTAGTCTGCTTGCCTTTACTGCTTATTCTGGTGGAAAGAAGGAATTTGCCCCGTCAGAAGTAATCGTAGTTGAGAATGGGAACAAAGTATCCTCAGTATACGAAAATGATGGGAGTTTCATTGCTGGTAGCAGTGTAGCTGCCCCATATAAGGACCTTATATTTATTGGTACCGTAATGGATGACCGGATGGTTGTGCTAAAAAAGAAGTGACGTATGAAAAACTGGAAGCACTATTTTTCTGAACTGATCATGTTATTTACGGCAGTGACTGCCGGTTTTTGGGTAGAGAACTTCCGGGACGAGCAGAGTGAGCGAGAAGTTCTTAAGAGATAATTAGAGGCTTTCGTTTATGAGTATGATGTGGTAATGCAATCACTGGACAGCTTAGACCTTTACGCAGAATACCTGCTGCCAGGTGAGTTCGGTGCATATGAACTATTATTGAAAGAACAAGGCAATGGGGAGGAGAAAATACGCGCCCTAATTCAGCTGTACAATGTCATATACCTACCTACAGAATCCTTTGATGATCTCATTCGTTTTTCCACAATCATGGATCGTGACGAGTCCAGATTCATCACTACTAAAATGGTAATCCATGGGTTGTTGAGGTTGAACGATGAACTAATTAACCTCCAAAGCAAAGAGCTTCGAAAAGCAGACCTTGATATCCGGATCGTGCAGTTTTTTTCTCAACACAATATGGTTGCCGATATGAGTTTCTATAACGACGTATATCAGCAATACCCGGCCGACTTCTTCCTAGAGCGGGATACGACTAAGTTTATGCCAAAAGAAATCTACGCCTTTGGGTCGAAAAACGAGAATTATGAGCCATTTGGAAATATTGAGGAACTACTTAGCGATAAGCAGTTGAAGACATTGATTCAGGAAAAATACGTGTTATACATTGACGATCAGAGGGATAGGAATCGAATCATTCAAATTTTGCACCAAATAGTCCCTTCCATTAAAGAAGAGATTGCGCTACTATAGGGAGGTTTACAACAATCCTTTCCTTTGCAACTCCCTTGATAAAGAAAAATACCAAGTGAACCAGATTGTGACTGCCCACTTGGTATTCATTTTTTTAGAAGCTGCTAATTATCCCTTTCTCAAATAAATATTTCCACTGATGGTCTCGAAGGTAGATTCTGTGCCTCCTTCACCAATTCTGCCTCTTACATCTTGACCCACTATCTGTCTTAAGCCCTCCGTGCCGTAAGGGTACCTAATCCTAATATCCGAGTATACTTCCCCTGAAATCGTTTTTGCCTTAAAATCCATACTGCCTTTTGAAGGAATGGTAGCATCAATTTCACCGGAGATAGTATTTAATTTCATCTCCGTGCCGAAGTACTCGAAAGTGTAATTCCCAGAAATGGTATTTGCTCGAACAGCAAGTGATGATGGCAAAAAGACCTTGTAATTGATCGTCGACCGATGGTTACAATTATCCCATTTTCCATCCTTGCTAATCTTCTTCCACATATCATCGTCCATCTCAACATATATGGTGGTGCTTGATTTTTCTGCGCTTAGCGTGAAGATGTCGTTATCTTTCCCGTCGTTGATTTCCACTTCAACTTCCACCAACACCTCTGATTTATCCCAGGTCTCAAATTCAATATCATCTGCAAAATCAAACTCTAGATCTAAGGTACTTTGGCCCGTCACAGCTATCGACTCGGTGACCTTTTTGGATTGTGCTGACACACTGATGGTTGCCATACACAATAGGATTGTAAAAAACTTCATCGCTATTCGGCTTTTCTAATATAAATGTCTCCGCTTACCGTCTTGAACGTCACTTCAACACCTCCTCCGTTTAGCTTACCAGTGGCGTTTTGGCCACCTACTCTTCGGACGTTTTCTTGCTCACCAAAGTCAAAGTCTAACCCTGTGTAGACTCCACCAGAGATGGTAGCCATTCTAAAGGTGCCTTTCACAGATTCCGGCATGGTGACATCTATATCGCCGCTTGTAGAACTCAAAGAAGTAGGCGAGGTGCTAGCTAGGGATGTGAAGGTTACTTCCAAGTCTGAGCTTAAGGTATGAGCTACAATTGGTCCTGTAACATCTACGAATTCTAAATCTCCCACCTGGCTTTTCGCCTCTACTTCTCCAGACATCCCCTTTATAAGCACGTCCCCTGCCTGCCAGCTGTTATAGTCGATCTTCAGCTTTAGGTCATTGGGCAAATACATTACATAGTCCGCATTATCTGCCTCTCGGTGAGCTCCGGAAAGAGAGATTTTATTTCCCTCTTGTGTGATACTGAGTCCAATTCCGGTGTTCTCAGGCCCGGTGGCCGACAGTGGCTTAAGCCCTTTCGCCTTTTCCGGCAGCCCTCTGTAGTTCTTCGCTTCAATTCGGATGTCTGAACTTGACGTACCCTCAATTCGAATGTCTGAGAAAAGGTTTTCTATCACGAGCCAGGTATCTGCGGCTTTCCCCTTTACATAGAACGTGAATTCACTTTGTTGTGCATATGCATTGACGCTTGTCAATAGTATTAGTCCTGCTATTATCGTTTTCATTTTATGTTTTTTCTGATTGATTAAAATTTAACTGTACCGGTATTTTATGTTAGAACCTCTATCGCTACTTCAGCTTGCTGTTTCACTTCGGGTGCTATTTCTGTGTTTTCTATGATATCCTTTAGTGGGGCAATGGCGCTTCGCTCTTCAGCTTCTACCAAAATGGTAATAAGCGATATCTGGATTAGTGGATCTGTTTGAGCTTCCAGAGACTTCACCAAAGCTGCACGTACCTCCTCCTCTGAAATAAATTTCTCCAATGCTTGAAGTGCAGCATACCTCACGTTGGGGCTTTCATCAGAATTGAGCGTGCTTACCAAAGTAGAAATCAACTCTTGATTCACGCTGCTCTTTTGTTCGATTTGGTTGACAGCCATGATGCGCTCACTAGCAGAATGCCGCTGCAATGTGCTAGTCAATGTAACTTCCTTGAGTGACTGAATCTCATTTCTAAGTGCCACCAAATCATCATTAGATGCAGAGCCTCCAGATAACTTACCAAAGCCAAAGCCCACGACAAGCAATGCAACAGATGCTGCAATCTGCATCCACGGCCACTGAGCATTTTTTTCCTTTTCTTGATGAAGAGCCATTTGAAAGTTTGCCTTCACTTGGAACGGCACCTCTACCTGTTCTGACGAATCAATGGCAACCATGACCTCCTCAAGCTCCTTATATCTTTCAAGCAAAGCTTGATCTGTAGCCAAGGCCTTTCTTATCTCAGGGTTTTCATTTCCCTCGATCAGTTCGATCAGTTGTTCATCTATGATGTTCATAACCTTTCATTTTTTAGTCTCATTGCTCTTCTGGCAGCTCAAAAAAGACTTCCTTCAATTCCTTAATTGTGCGATGCACCTGCACTTTGATATTACTGACAGTCGTCCCTCTCATTTTGGCAATCTGCTCGTATTTCAATCCTTGAAATTTGCTCAGTACCAGCAGCTCTCGTCGATCATCTGATAGCTCCTTCATTGCCAGGTGCAATTTTTTCTCTCTTTCAACCAACCCTTCATCTCCTTCATCCACACTTTCAGGCATTACTTCCACAGGATTGAATTGATCCTTGTGGGCTTTCATTTTTCTGAAATAATCCTTCAGCATGTTTCTTGCGATTTGAAAAATCCAGAATTGTACGGAGTTGCCATCTTTGTATGACTTTCGATACTTCATCACTCGAATGAATAACTCCTGAGTCAAGTCGTCGCTATCATCTCGCTCCAGTGTAGACTTAAGGAAGTAGTTGTAAATCCGCTTGCTATAGCGACTAAACACTTCATTCAAAAAGTCTAGTTGGCCGGACTTAACCAGCGACATCAACTGTTCATCTGTCATCTCCAAATTCAATCAGGTTGGTTTTCGTGATTGTTGATTCGGATAAGTTACAAGAGAAGGTGAAAAAGGTTACAGGCGTTGAGAAAAGATTATTCTATAGCCTTCTTTCCCCGAACCATAAATACAGCTATGAGTGCTGAAATCCATGCCAAGATTGCACTCATTCTTGCCACCCATTGATAGGTTTGAATAAAACTAAGATCATAAATCTCATTTACTGCTGGCCTCTTCGCATCCACTAAGGAGTGAGGAGCAGATGCTTCGCCGAGTCGATTTGCCTCTTCCATTACTAGGATAATTTCAGGGGGGGACAGGTCTTTCATTGAAGGGTGTTTGGCTATATATCCAGTAAATAGCACGAGCGCGAGCGCACCTAAAACCGCATTGATAAAAGTAGCTGCAATACGTGTGACACTATTATTTATCCCTGATGCTATCCCAGATTTGCTCTCTGAAGCGCTGGACATTACTGCAGTAGTAAGTGGGACCACCGTGATAGACATGCCTAATGCAAACGTTAAGAAGGGAGCAAAGAATGTAAACCAATAGTCTTCGGGACCTTTAGTCATTCCAATGGTAGACAGCCACCACATTCCTACTCCAGTAATCGATGGGCCCAGGATTAGAAAAACCCTCGCACCAAACCTATCTGCCAGCGAACCCATCTTTCTTGCAACCAAAATCATGATTGCCGAGAAAGGTAGAAAAGTAAGCCCGGCCTGCAATTGTGAATAGCCTTGGACCTGTATAATGTTTAGTGAGAGAAAGAGCATCGTGGCTCCCAGCGCTGCATATAGGAAAAAGCTCAGTAGGTTGACGCCTGAGAAAGTCCGATTTTGAAAAAGCTCCAGGGGCATCATTGGTTCGTCTACTTTTCTTTCCAGATAAATGAAAAAGAAGAGAAGTAGTAGACCACAGATAATACTTATGGATACCAAGGGATGATCGTAGGGCTTGTCCTCCATTTCCAAAAATCCGTAAGTCAATAGCGCTAGGCTGGCAGTCAGAACTAGCGCACCCCACCAATCAACCGTGCTTGCTCCTGATTCCTTACTCTCTGGTACTTTGAAATACAACACGAACAGAGACAACAAACCTAGGGGTACATTGATGAAAAAGATTAGACGCCATAAGCCTGCATCGGCTAATGCTCCTCCAAGTACGGGACCACATACCGTAACGATGGTAGTGGCAGCAGACCAGGTACCGATGGCTTTTCCTTTTTCCTGAGCACTAAAGACAGCCGAAATAATCGACAAACTACCGGGTATCATCAGTGCTCCTCCTATTCCCTGAATACCTCTAAAAATGATAAGCAGAGTGATGTCCTGTGCAAACCCGCATGCTGCTGACCCAAGAATAAAGATGCAGATTCCTACCATAAAAACCCTAACTCTCCCAAGCTTGTCCCCCAAGCTACCCCCGACAATAATCAAAGATGCTAGCATAAGCAAGTAGCTATTCAGAACCCAAAACAAGTCAGAGCCACTGGCATCTAAATCTCTTTGAAGGGAAGGCAATATGACATTCAGCGCAGTGCTATCAATAAAAGCCATACTGGAGGCCAAAATGGTAGATAATAAAGTCCACTTGCCAGTAGGACAATTGAGGGGAAAAGCGTGCTGTGCCGTTGTAGACATGCACTCAAGATACCTAAATCACATGTAAAAAATCATTGCACCTACTCCACTGAAAATGATAATCGCTGTAATGATGTAGATCACATTCAAGAGTATCAGCTTAAAAAAAGTGGTAAACCAACGTTGTTCATAGACATTTCTCAGTGCCAACAAAAGGTAGAGCTCCAACACAAATACCGTAATTATTACGGACCATTGGCTTAGGAAAACGCTAGAAGGAAACAAATAGTCTATCAGGATTACCATGACCGATAGAAGCACAAAAATGAAGGCATGTAAATGAACGGAAAAAATAAAATGGGTTAGGTAGAAACGACCTGGCTTTCTGAAAAGCACATATAAGAAAAGGGCAAAGAGTGGTAAGAGCAAAAAGAAAAGGCGAGGAAACCACACATTGAAATAGGCATCCAGAAATTCTGCTTCATCCGTTCGCTCAATCTGACTCACACGCTCTACAGGACCCAGAATGATAAAGAAAATCACACTGATAAAAATGAACATTCTCATCGGTGGGATGTACCTAACCCTTCTCCCAGCAATGAACTCTTTAGTAAGGAAACCCGGATTGAAGAGCAGTGGTTTAACACTTCGAATAATCAATGAATCAAACGTGAAGTAATCCCCAAGGAAATCGAAAATGAACTGTTTAAAGTGCACTACCTTATCCTTATGCTGCTGACCGCAATTAGGACAGTACTTGAATGCTGGTTCAAGTTTTGTTCCACAGTTTTTGCAAATTCTTTCCAATCCTCCTTCTTTACACTTAATATTGATGATTATCGAAAATAATTCGTTGCATTGAAGAATAGGCTATTAATCTTCGGTCTTTTGCTGGTTGCGTTCACTTTTTGTGTATCTGCTCAACGAATTGTGGTAGATACTGCCTCCACCAATAAGTATTTGATAAACCCTCCAGAGAAACAGGTGAAGGCTGCCGAGAGTGTTAGTGATCCTTCATTTGGAGATCGTGCAATGTCTATTGGGGCTGGAATATTGAATCGATTGAAAGCTAGGCTAAACTTAGAAGAGGCGGCAGAAACCATCAAAGAAAAGAAGGCAAGAATCTTGGGGAAAGAAGAGAAGGAAGAAAAAGAGGGAGACGGATAGATTAATTTTCTATTCTTTCAAAAGCCCCAATATCAGGCATGTCATCTCTGGTGATTCCATTCAAGTCGGTAGTCACTCCAATAATCGATCCTTTGTCTTTAGCGAATGCGAGGGTATCCAGTTGATAATCTCCGAAAAATGCATCCACAAATCCAGGAAAGTTGACTGCCGTTGACGTGAAGTTACCTTCAAGTTCATTTTCTGACCGAATGATATTTGATTGGAGTATGGCGGTGATTTGCTGACCTCCACCATTATTAAGCAGCAACTCTTCATCGGCGGTTCCCCAAATGATGGTGTTGAATATATTGAGGTTCAGCTCATCCGTCAAAACCTCATTTTCACTTAAAACCAAATTATCTGAAAACTGAACGGTGGGTTCATCCTGTACAAAAAAGGCAGGCTCATTGGAGAATGTGCAATGCAAATAGGTGTGATTACCCCCAGCAAAACCTCCTACCAGATACGTACCGCAATTGTAAATCAACGTGTTTGTGGCCATAACGTCAGAGGTAAACGCCAATATTCCGGCGGTGCTCATATTATAGATTGCAGTATTAGAAATCCTAACATCAGGAATATCGTCCTCATCCGGGGTGCCTATTCGCAAACCGACTTGGCCGTTGAAAATCTCTGCATGTGAAATTTCATTTTCCGTGCTTCCCTCTAAAAAATAGATGCCGTTCCATTGCCCGGGGACTTCATTGTAAATCCCATCAAACCTGGCG
>JABSPG010000153.1 GCA_013214445.1 Ekhidna sp.
AGTACAGACAATGATCTTTTACTTTTTCAACAGGTAAAGAATAGCGACTTTTCTGCCTATGAGCTAATATTTAACAAATACTTTAAAGAACTGTATCGTTTCGCATTTACCTATGTACGAGATGGAACAATCGCTGAAGAAATGGCTCAGGAAGTATTCTTATACATTTGGGAAAAGAGAAAAAATATTGAGATACAAACAACACTCAAAACCTATCTATACTCGGCAGTAAAGAACAAATGCTTGAACTACATCAAGCTAGAGCTCCCCAAACAGCAGTCTATGGCTGACGTGAGTGAGGTACTGCTAAGCGTAAGCATACCTAAAAAGGATGAGGGAGAAAACGAAAAATTGAAGAAATACATCCAATCTGCTGTCGACGCACTACCAAAAAAATGTCGTAAAATCTTTATTCTAAGTAGAAATGCCGGAATGACTTATGAAGAGATTGCCGAAGAGCTGGAACTATCAAAAAAAACGGTTGAAAACCAAATGGGAATAGCACTAAAAAAGCTGAGAGAATCGCTCGATTATGTTTATAAACACTACAAACAAAACTTAAATTAAAAGACAAAAATTTAGGGGTATTGAAGCTTCATATTGACTGACTATTGAGATGGCAAACGACTTAAAGGTATACAACCACCTAAAATACCAACAAGACACTCCTGATGAAGGGGATAATTTTGTTGAATTCCTTTTTGAGAATACAGAATTGGATGTTCCGCCATTAGATGAAACAGAGGCTTGGAAAAACCTCCAAGGAAAAATAAACAGAAGTTCAAGTTCTAATTTTAGTTGGACTAAAATCGCTGCAGCCATCGCTATCCTTACGACTCTGTCCATTTCTTTCTTACTGCACAAACCCTCAGTTGAGACTTTGCATATTGCCTCAAGCGAGAGCAACATCTCTGTTACTTTTCCTGATGGCTCAGTCGGTATTTTGAATACTAATTCTTCATTCTCTTACCCAGAAATTTTTGGAGATTCTAGAGATGTTGTTTTGGAAGGAGAAGCATACTTCGACATTAAGAAGAGTAGTAAACCTTTCGTTATAGATGTTAACGGAGTTGACGTAAAAGTGCTAGGCACGGCATTCAACTTAGTCACAGATGACAATGAAGTTAGACTATATGTCGATCGTGGTTTAGTTGCTTTTAGTAGAGATGGAATTGAAACTAAAGTGTCAGCAGGAAATGAAGCTGTTTTTAGTAAAACAGATAATACAGTGGAATTAAAGGAAGTAGTTTCTCCTAATATAATGAGTTGGAGAAATGGAGTATTCAATTTCGACAATACGCCATTAGACCAAGTTCTTGCAGATCTATCAGAGTTTTACAATGTAGAATTTCAACTTTCCACTGAAAAGCTTAAAAGCTGCAAAATATCGGCATCTTTTAACAATCAGCCACTTAAGGAAGTACTTGTTACCTTAAGTTCAATTTTGGATGTAAAAACTTCTACAATCCAAAAGACCATCAAAATTTCTGGCCAAGGCTGTTAACAACAGCACTTCTGATTCACTAGTTTTGTTAGTGTGTCACCCTTTTACAACTGTTTTGTTCGGTTGGTCATTGTAATTATTGCAATACAAAGCCTATCTGTCGCCAAAGCTCAGCAGAGTGCTCTTCAGGGTAATTTAAACTTCTATGGAGAAATATCTCTGTTTAAAGCACTTGACTCTCTAAGAACAACTGGAATCCCTTTGGCCTACAGTTTCAATAAACTGACCAATCAATCCCTTGATCTGGAAAAAGGCATGACTGTAAAGGAATTTCTTTCCAAGCTATCAGAAGAACTAATAGCTGACATCACATATAATGGCAATCAAATCATTATTTCACCACACACGCCAAAAAACTACACCATCCATGGGGTAGTAAGGAACGTCGAATCGGGCGAACATATCATTGGTGCCACTTTACAAGTTGGAGATGGCTCGACTGGCACAACAACTAATGGTTACGGTTATTTTAGCATAACATTGAAAGAAGGGGATTACAAGGTCTTGTTGTCACATCTAAATTTTCAAGAAAAAGAAATCACTGTCGCACTGTATAGGAATCTATTTATTGAAGCTTCACTATCCTCTAAGGTTACAGAACTAGATGAAGTTGTGGTTAGCTCACTGGCCAACAACAGAAACCTTACAGAAAATATACCTTCAATAGATCGCATTTCAATTTCTGAAGCCGATGGACAAATACCCTACTTTTTGGGCGAAGTAGATATAATCCAAAACGCTCTATTGAAACCTGGAATCAGAGCTATTGGTGAAGATGCGAGTGGAATTCATGTTCGTGGTGGTAATGTAGATCAAAACCTTACTTTACTTGACGAAGCTACCATTTACAATCCCAATCATTTTTACGGCCTCATTTCAGTATTTAATCCAGAAGCAGTCAATAATGTCCGTATAATGAAAGGCTTTATGCCTCCTTCTTATGGAGGTCGGACATCTTCTGTTATTGAAGTCAGACAGAAGGAAGGTAATGCTAATAAAACACATTTTTCAGGTGGAATAGGAGTCTTATCTGCCAGAGCTTTGTTGGAGGGTCCAATTCACAAAGGAAAAAGCTCATACCTTATTTCAGGCAGACAAAGTCTTCTTAACCTGAGCATTGATGATTTCGCAAGCACTTCGGTAAGACGTAATCGGATCAGATTTCAAGACCTTAACATAAAACTAAACTTTAAATACAGCCAGGCAAGCACTTACTACTTGTCAGGTTACATCGGGAACGACAGAAACATAGTAGGATTAAATTCAACAAGGAATTGGGGCAATCGTATGCTTAATTTTAGATGGAATTATCTTTTTTCTCCAAAACTATTCTCAAACTTCAATGTATTTGTCTCTGAATACAATTATCGCATTGAAAGCACTGACGTGCCGGGTGCATTTGTCGGGAGGTCCAAAATTGCTGACTACAGCGCAAAAGTCAATTTCACATTGGTTCCTAATCCAAATAACGAAATCACGTTTGGCATTGGAACGATTTATCATCGTCTTCTTCCTGGAATTCGTGAGCCTTTAGACCAGAACTCTAACACTAATCGTGTAGAGTTAGAAAATGAGCAGGGTTTTGAATCAGCAGCACACATTAGTCATGAAACATCACTTGATAAATGGTCATTTCATTATGGTGTGAGACTTAGTTCTTTACATACTATTGGACCAGGAAGTGTCTTCGAATATCGGGATGGGATTCCATCAGCGGATTCAGCGATCATCGATACAACGAGGTTTCAAAGTACTGAACTAATATACCGTGATGCTAATCTAGAACCACGTCTTTCAGTCAACTACCGATTAAATGAAAAAACATCAATTAAAACATCCTTTACCCGAACTGCTCAATACATCCATCTAATATCTAACACCATATCACCAGCTCCTACAGATATCTGGAAACTCAGCAATCGGTATATTCCTCCCACTGTGAGCAATCAATTCACCCTAGGACTATATAAGAATTTAAAAAACAACACCTGGGAACTCTCCTCAGAGATCTATTATAAAGACATAGAAAACAATATACAGTACCAAAATGGTGCAGATCTCATCTTTAATCAGAATATCGAGACTGAGATTATTCTCAGTGAGGCTAGAGCATATGGGCTAGAGCTCTATGCAAAAAAGAAGATTGGAAGGCTCCAAGGTTGGATTAGTTATACCCTCTCCAGGGCGGAAAGCAGAATAAATGAATTTGAGAACACAGATTTTGTATTAGAAAACCACGATAAGACGCATGATTTTTCGACATCATGGAGTATCAGACTGTCTAATCGTTGGAGTACCTCCGCAAATTTTGTTTACAATTCAGGTATTCCTGTAACCCTACCAACCGACAAGTACGTATTTGAAAACAACCTAGTTCCTCACTTTCAGTTCAGAAATAATGGAAGATTGCCTGACTACCATAGGTTAGATTTATCAATCAAATGGGAGGGTCAGAATTTCAAAAAGTCAGGTAAAAGAAGAAAGAATCAGGATTATTGGATATTTACTATTTACAATGCGTATGCTCGACAAAATGCCTATTCTTACTTCTTTAGAGAATCACCTACCGATCCCGGAATTGGGCAAGTGGTCAAGTATTCAATTTTTGGCACTATCATCCCAGCTTTAACTTACAACTTTCGATTTTGAAGCGTTTAAAGTATCTAGCCCTTCTTTTTCTATTTGGCTGTGAGGAAGTAGTAATCGTTGATCTGCCTTCCGAACAAAATCTCATTGTTGTTGAAGGTTGGTTAAGCGATTCACTTGGCAATCAACCAATCAGATTGACAAGATCCAATTCGTTCGATGCTGAAAATCCAATTGAACCAATAATTGACGCTCAGGTATTGGTTCAATCAAGAATTGGTGAGCTATTTTCTTATTCCCACTCAAAAAGTGGATACTATCATGCAGAAACTCCTTTTAGAGGGGAAGAAGGAAGAGAGTACAGAATGCTTGCCCTAATAGATACCATCGAAATAAGATCTGAGTGGGACAGAATGCCAAACAAAATCATCATCTCAGGAATCCAATCATTCTCCTTTCAAGAGAATGATCCAAACAATTCTGATCAGCAAATCACCATATACTACCCTAAAGTCACCGCCATAGACCCCTTAGGCACAAGAAATTTTTACCGGTGGATCTTTTTTAAGAATACTGAAATCCTAAATGACATAGAACCGATCACTATCCAAAATGATAGACTTTTTGATGGCAATATTATTCCAAATGACTTCCAAGGATTCCAGTATGAGGCTGGAGAAATCATGACAGTACAATTGCAATCAATCTCCCAAGCTTCTCATGATTATTTATCTCTTCTACGATCTCAGCTTACCACCCTAGGGACTGCCGGCGGCACTACACCAGCCATCGTCGAAGGGAATGTTCGTAATCTAGAAGACCCAACAAATCAGATCTTAGGATACTTTGGGACTATCGCGATAAGCCAAGACTCAGTTCTTGCAGAGTAACCCACAACTTTTTAGGGGTAGATGTGATTTTTTGTGCCTTAGAAATATGATTAAAAAAGTAAGCATCCTACTGACAACCATCCTTATTGCTGTTCTTGGAATTAGGTTAGCCAAGAAAACAAAAAAAGCCGCATAGAGATCAATTAAGGTTTTGGTTTCCTGATATCTAAGTCATAGAATATTTGTGGCTCTCCAATAGTGGTCTGTATTGGCTACTGATTCAAACGTTCTGCTTTTAAAACTTCTCAGTGTCCAGAAAAGCCTCCCTTTGTCAATATCGAAAAAAAGCAAACGGAGCGCCCTCACCAAAGCAACTCCGTTCTAATTCAACCAGCTATGGATTGTCTTTGAATCTCTTATGACTCAAGATTAGCTAAGATTTTGATAACATTTTGACCCGATTCGTCCACAGGATGTAATTAGTAGACAAACTGGCATATATCCCCGATTAACATGAAATCGTCCTTTTTAAGGCTAAAAAAGACATTTTTAAACTTATAAAAACAACTTAGTCTATCAGTAATGAACTCTAATTGGTATCAGAAAAAGTAAAATTGATACTGTACAGATCGCTCGTTTGATCTTTAAATTTCAATACCAAATCCTTTCGAATAGCTGCTTGCATAATGCATGAATTCGTAAAGTCTCGTTCATGAACATCCAATTGGAAATCATTCACCAAACGCTCTGCTTGACTTAACATTTCATAGGGTAACTCCATGCGAATAAGGACAGTCTCATATATCTCCTTTAATTCGGCCGATGAGAGTGCAAGATCAGTTGCTGTTTTGTAAGCCTGAATCAGTCCGCCGACACCTAGCTTAGTGCCCCCAAAATATCTAATCACAACCACTAGGGTATTGGTCAGGCCATGAGATTTGATTTGACCTAGTATAGGATCACCTGCAGAATGAGCTGGCTCCCCATCGTCATTTGCTCTCCAAGTCTGCTTTTCCATACCCAGTATCCAGGCATAACAGTGGTGTCTCGCATCATAGTACTCTTTTCTCAAAGAGTTTTGTATATCACGAATTTCATTCTCTGACTGAATCGGATAGGCTAAAGCAAAGAATTTGCTTCCCTTTTCCTTGTAGAAGCCATCAGACTTATTTTGAATGGTTTTGAAATTGCTCAAAATTTGGAAAGAAGATTTCGGGACTCAGCCTCTATCAGTTCCGTTTCGGCGTAATCAATGGCTTTTCGTAAATACTCTTCAGCTTCGTGCGTTTGACCCATATCGACTAATACTCTACCTAGGCCTAAATATCCAAAGCCCTTAAAGAATTCTCCGTGATTGGGGATTTCCTCTCCGAATTTCAGTCCTTTTCTATAAGCATACTCAGCCTTTTTAGAATTGCTAAGAATTACTTCTTCATAATACCCTAAAAAGACATATCCAGCTAATTGATAGTATACGCTTGGATGTTTTATCAAGGAATAAATATCACTGATCTTCACATTTTCAAAATCTGATGGATTTGCTATTGATTCCAAGTACTTGGCTTTTGCATAATAGTTGTTTGGGTACATTTCGCAAAGCGCCGTGAGGTACTGCTGAGCAATCTGTGGGTCGTATTCGTACCTTAAATAGATATAGCTCAAATAAACATGGGCCTCTACCTTGGTGAGGAAAGACTCGTTTAAAGCCCTCTTTACTTGCTCTAGACCTAACTCCATGTCGCCTCCTCGGAAAAACCACATCAGTGGCTTGTAAACTGGATGCTTTTCAGGATACTTTTCTCTGAAGTAGTTGTATAGACCTGTGGTCAACAAGAACTCAGGCCTTTCATCCACTATATCAAATCCCTTTTTCATCAATCCATATGCCCTATTAGCCTCTCCTACTGCCTTCATAATCGATCCCTGATCGGCATAGTACTCAGCTAGCAGTCCATGTGCAGCCATGCTAAAAAAGATCATTTCAGGATTGTCGAAACGAGGATCCTGTTCTTCTGCAATAACAATGGCTGCATCCAGCTGAGATTCCATCTCCAAAAACAAACTATCCGAAATTAACGGGATGTAAGTCCAAAGAATGGTCATTGCCCGCATGAGTGGAATGACTGGGTGCTTTGGAATGGCGATCTCTGCCTTGCTGATGTAAAATTCAGCCGAATCCGGGGTTGAGTTATAAATATGATCAGTAGCTTTTTTTACAAGTATCTGAACTGGTCCTTCCTCAAAAACTTGAGCATAAATCGAACCCGATAAAACACAAAAAACAAATAAAACTACTAACCTCTTCAAAATGAATAAATTGAGATTTTTTTGTAAAAATCTAATATGCAAGTTAATCTGGGTGTAAAGCATAGAAAAGACGAACCCAGTTTTAATTTTGCCATATGTCTATATCGGTTTTAAAAAGTCCCTCAGCTACGCCTGCCAACATCCCAATCACCTACTTTCAGAAAGACTATCTATCGACTCAAACGTACAATAACTACCTAGCATACAAAGACTCAAGTTTTTTCTTTCCTCTCGACATTCAAGACAAAAAAGCGATCAGTATCCCCAAAAGCCCTTTCGGATCAATACTAAAAAGCAATGATGGCAACTTGTCAGAATTTCTACAAGAGATCAAAAAAAATCTAAGCTCTTCCGGTATCGAAACACTGCTGATTAATCATCCGATTTCTATCTATGACACATTTGTTGAGAAAGAAGTTCTAAAAAATGAGGGATTCAATACTTCTTACGAAGATTTAAGCCAAGTCATAGAAATTAATGATGACTGGGAGGCTTCTATCCACTCTATGCAGAAACGAAAATTGAAATCTCTTATTGAGGAAGGATTCTACCTACGCAAGATGGAACCCTCAGAATGGAAAACTGCCCACAAGTTTTTGACCGTATGCAGGCAAGCTCAAGGTCTGCAAATAAATATTGAATGGGAGAAGCTAGAAAGACTAGTTACAACTATGCCCAAATCCTATGACTGCTTTGGTGTCTTTCGGGAGGACAAAATCTCTGCAATCTGTATTTCTGTGAATGTAGACGAAAGCATTGCATATTATTATCTACCAGCAACTAGTCCGCTATTTAGAACACACAGCCCAATGGTTCTCCTAATCGCTGGCATGGTTGATTATTACAGAAAAAAGAAATTCAAATACATTGATCTTGGAGTATCGTCTATTTTGGGCAAACCACAAGAAACCCTTATGCTTTTCAAGGAACGAATGGGAGCTGTATCATCAACCAAACCAACTTTCGTGAAGCATCTGGTATGATGAACAAATCAAAAGCTTCAGTCATCTGTCTTTGCCACAATCAAGCCGATTTTGTAGAGGAGGCGATACAATCTGCACTCAATCAAACGTACGAAAACACCGAATTGATTGTGGTAGACGATGGAAGTACTGACGGAAGCAAGCAAGTCATTCGCAAAGCCATCGTTGTCGATGTCGACATTGCAGACGTCTCCGATCAGGTCGCCGTCGAGATCGGCCTGGTCGGGGTTCGCGTCGGAGGGGCAGTTGTCGAGGGCATCGGCCCACTCGTCGTCGTCGCCGTCTTCGC
>JABSPG010000154.1 GCA_013214445.1 Ekhidna sp.
AGTACTACAGTAACGGCACAAAGCAAGAAGCAGCAACAAGTAATGGTCGAAAGAACTGTGCAAATACCAGCAGAAGATGTCTGGCAAATTCTAGCGGAGGACTATGGGGCTATCTCCAATAGCCATCCCACGATCATAAAGTCGGAGTACGCTCCAGGTACCCTTAAGAGAGGAGAAGGCGCAGAAAGAATGTGCTATTTCAATGAAAAAGGCACGCAGATGTTCCATGAGCAAATCACGAAGTGGGAACCAGAGAATATGTCATTTACTCAGGTCATCAAGGATTTTAAAAAATTCCCTATTGACAAGGAGAATACCGAGGTGGTGTATTCTGTAGAGAAGATCGATGCGAACACCTCGAAAATAAAGGCAGACTTAATGTATAGGACAAAACCTGCATTTATGGGTGGCATGGCCAAAGGCAAGTTCAAAGGAATGCTGGAAGATTACTTTCTATCTATCGAGCACCACATCAAGACTGGTGAAAAAGTGACCGTCGAGAACTTCAAGTCGATCAAAAAACAATACAAATCATAACTAATCCCAAATCATGCTTATAAAAGATATCATTATGAAAAATCTGGTAAAATCATTCGTCTGGCTATTTGCTCTTATCGTTTTCGCCTGCCAAGCAGCAGAAAACCAAGAAGACAAGAGTGCGGCAGACACAACTTCAGAAGAGAGTAGTCTAGAGGTAAAGACTGGAGAAATAACTTTCAAAAAAGACAAGTTGATTGAAGTGGCACTGCTGACCGTCAAGCCCGGAAAAGAAGAGCAATTCAGTAAGGACTACTTCGAGAAAGCTTTCCCGATTGGTACCCCATATGGAGCTCGACACATTGGAAGCTTTGCAATAACAAAGCAAGACGATGGAAACGTACCGGCGCAGATGCTGGTTTTCTTCGAGTGGAATAGTCAGGAGGAGTTTCGCAAGTTCAATGCGAATCTGGATTTTGTCAAAATCGTCAATATCAGAAATGATGCATTGAGCTTCTTGACTACAGGTTCCTTCGTAGTGGACAAGGATATTACCTATTCCTTATCCACTGACAAAACGTATGAATTTGCTGCCTTGTGGCTGGAAAACCCTCCACTGCTCCAGGAGTACTTTGAAGCGGTATTGCCCTTGGCCGGAGATCCTAAGATCCAATTTGAGCTAATCGCCCAACTAGTATCTACAGGTACACCTGATGGTACGTACCATCCAAATCTGATCTTCTTTTCTGAGTGGAAAGCTGGATACCAAGGCAAGGAAGAGTTGCTGGAAAGAGATGAATTCAAGAACAATGTAGCTAAGCGAGAAGAGGCTGCTCCTTACAAGGACATCCTAATTGTGTCACCCATACTTTAGCACTACAACATGAAAACGTACTTAATTGTAAACGCGACACCCAACCCTGACAACCAGCAGCACATTGAGGCTTATACCGGGGGTGTATTACCTCTCCTTCAAAATGCCGGAGGTAAAGACTTGAGAAGAGCGAAGCTGGCGAATGTCGTCAAAGGTGAAGCGAAATATCCGTTATTCCTTTTCATGGAGTTTGAGGATGGGACTAAGGTCGATGCACTGTTTCAAAGCGAGGAGTACAAAGAACTGATTCCTCACCGAGAGAAGGCCTTTGCAGAACTGAACATCTACACGTTTACTGACCTGTAGGTTTCAAGCTCACAATATTTCGAAATCCACCTCAAGCTGAGGTGGATTCATGCATTTATGGCAGTAGCGGATGAAAGCAAGTCCGATTTATGGAACTTCAAAAACTGTAATGCGGTAAACAATGCAAAACAGACTCAACGAAACAACCATTGTGATTTCTACTGGGAATTTGAGTGCCTTTACTATGGGGGATTAACCGAATCACTTGAAGTAGATTATCCATATGGGACACGAATAAACTCCAATCTGTACTCCGATGGAACCGGCCTGATACTCAATTCTACAGTTCGCCAAACGACCTTGAAATGAGGCTTGTCAAAAAAAATAAAAAATAAAGAAACATAACAACTGCTGTCAGCTATACACCAAAATCCCGCTTATCTACCGCCAAAAAAGTGAAGTGCTTTCTACTATCTTCTGCTCGTGGGAATCTTTTGTCTTTATGACACAGTGCCTACTCTGATGCTTTGAATGCACCGGCAGACAAGCTATTTTTATCTCAATTAATTAAGCTCGAAGGCCTAAGCGCCATATCTGGGCGTGTCGAGAATTACTTCATGAATAACCTATTCTACCTATGTTTTGCATTGATCTTTCTTTCTGGATGCACTGGAACTCCAAGCAACGAAGAAAATTCTCGAATTTCATTTGTATCTGAATATGAATTGTGGGGAAAATCACCAGAAGAACTAAGAATTATTAGAAACGAAGTTTATGCTAGAAAAGGTTACATTTTCAAATCAGAAGACTTAAATACTCATTTCAAAAAATCTGATTGGTATGATCCTAAGTATTATGAAACAAAGGGGCTATTGTCAGAGACTGAATTAGTGTATGTAAATATGATATTGAAAATAGAAGAGAATTTGAAAAAGAAGCCTTCGTTTAAGTATGAGATTAGTGAAGACTACTTAAAGTCTTATAAAACTGATACTCTAAACAGAGTTAGAAAAATAATAAGTCCGAAATTTTCGAATCGTGACCGTGAAGATCAATACACTATAGTTAAACAAAAAGCTGAATACTATGCTCTAGATATGTATAAACTGAATGATTCAGTAACTGTCAAATTAGTTTCCGCAGAATGGGATCAGCGTATGTTCGATGGATTGATGAAGTTCATATTTGTAGCTACTTATGACAAAGAGTTGAATCAAATTGACAATGTAAGAGTTGGAAAGCTAGCTTGGGTTTCGGACTATCTGGTAACCGAAGAATCTGTCCTAAACGTAACCTCAATATCAAGAAAAACAGAAGTCAATACAATCGACGAAAACGGTAAGGGAATTATAAAAAAGGAAAAGAGTTTTTTTGAGATACAAGAAAATGGAACAATTAGTGAGATAAAATCTCGCTAGCATTTTGCTAGCAAGGTAGATTAGCTCTTTCTGCCAAGCTAGGAACGAAATCCACGTAGGGATTAGGTTTCACCCGAGTATACTAACTAGCACATCTGCTCGTTTCAAGAAAAAATTCCTAACTAATCATGAAACTTAAGGCCTTAACTACTGCACTTGTAGCCATCCTACTTTTCGCCTCTTGCACTGATGAAGAGGTAGCTCCGACACAAAATGTAATTGAATTCACGGACCTGAAAATAGGAAACTATTGGGTTTATGACTGGTTTGAAATTGATCCTGACGGAACGGAATCCTCTTTAAATAAGAGGGACAGCCTCTACATTGAAAAAGACACAACAATACTTAATAGAACTTACCTGATAAGGTCTGGAACCTTTTTAGGAACTAAAACAAGAGAATTACTCTATGACTCTGCCAATGCTATTTTTATCTATCCTTCGAGACAAGTCCTTTTTACCCTAGATGAATCTGTAAAAACTACTGTAAACCACGGACCTCAGAACAATCCAATCGCATACAGTACATATTCACTGGATCTCAACGAAACAACCATTGTGGTTCCTGCTGGAGAATTTGAGTGCCTTAACTATGGAGGATTAACCAAATCACTTGAAGCAGATTATCCATATGGGACGCGAATAAACTCCAATCTGTACTCCAATGGAACCGGCTTAATACTCATGAAGACTCAATTCTACAGTTCGCCAAACGACCTTGAAATGAGACTTGTCAAAAGTGGTAAAATATAAAGAGACATCACTACTACTATTGTCTATTTGCTGGCTCCAATGCGAACTTCACTATGAATCTGCCACAGGCAAAGGTCGCAGCTTTCTATTTTATCAAGATCGGAATGGAATGCTTAGTTTTAACGATATAAGCGATATTTGGTGCACTTGTTAACCCTATGCGGAGTTAGAGCAAATGGCAAGCAGAGAAAACAAATCGGTGTATAGGTATATTGGTGAAGCTGTTTTAGTGTTTGCCTCAGTTCTTGGTGCTCTCTGGGTAGAAGATTATCGCCATCACAAACAGAAATATGAGGACTATATGGATGCGCTGATAAGTTTCAGAAACAGGGTGCATGCAGATATTTATATTTTTCAGATGCCGAATGATACGAGCATCGGTGGTTTTATCCCTCCTGCTATTAATAGCATAGATACTATCCTACTTCGCGTTGAAAACAACGAACTGGTTGAAGCGAAAGAAGGAATCTTGCAGTCGGTGTTTAGATGGGCTAAATGGAGATACCCTTCTCGCTCATCCATAATACTCTCTAACTACCCAAAGTACTTAAACAGTGATAACGTAAGTGTAAGCATAGAGAACTACGAAAGTTTTTTTTCGCGCCAAAACCTCAATTTTGATTACTTGAATGAGAAGATCACAAGACTTAGAGTTTATTGCATGACAACTAAAACAGGCGATCTTGATCCTAGCGTAATGAAAGAACTTGTTGTCGATTACAGAACAGAGCTAGTGAACATGCAAAAGCAAGACTCAATTATCGTTGATAATTTTATTTCGTTAGTTAATCAACTCGATAGCATACTCGCAAAAAGAGGGGCAGATACAACTGCTCTTAACAAGACATTTCTTGACTAAAATTATCCATCCTGTACCATCACCCAAATCATGAATATTAGATTTTCATATATGAGACATCTACTGCTTTTACTATTGACTCAGTTTGCGATTCTTTCCTACACACAGGAACCAACACGGAAGGAACTAAAGTACAAACCAAAGAATTTGGAGGAATGCATGGCTAAGCTGGACCTTATGCTAACGGAGACTGACAAAGATACTATACGCTCCATGGGTGAACACGATTTTGCAACTTCTCAACATTTTAGTCTGGGTCTTCATATAAGGAACTATTGGGGTCTGTGGAAACAAAAAGAGCTCTATCATTTTTTTGATTCTCTGGGCGTAACCCACCCCGATAATATGTCAGGACTCATCTTGGTTTCATACCACAGACATTTGACCGGCCGGAAGATTGACTTAAAAGGACAAATTCAGGAACTCAATGCATCCATCAGTGAATACCAGCAAAAAATTGAGAATTATAACGATGAGATTAGGGAACATATGAAGACGTATGGAATTGGAGATACAGTCATTATTGATTTCTATCTCCGAAAGAATATGAAATATCCTCAATCCTATTCGGTACAACATTCCCAAGATCCGGAAGTCATGCTGCAGCACTACAACTTAACCCCACTAACTATGTTAGTTGTAAACAAGGGAATTGACTCAAAAACTAAGCAATTTGAATTATCTCTTAGACTGCTCGACTTGGCAGGAAATGACAAGATCAGACTCTGGTATCCATACAACAAGTCAAAGGTTGGCGACATTTTTGACCTTCCGCTAAATGGAATCGATTTTAGCAGCATAAAAAAATTCCCTAACTGAGAAGAGTATGACATTTGCTACCCTATCGCAACATGAATAGCTTAACGTTCTGGCAATACGTAAAACTGAATAAGCAAACCATTTATTATTGCTTGAAGATCAGTTCGATCTTGTTTGCTGGAATAGCAACCATCATATCCGTCACTGTCAAATATTCAAATGGAGTAAGTGAAGACCCACTCATGGTATTTATTGCTTGTGAACTCTTTGGGTATGGATTTGCTGCTTTCATTTTCATACTCGCGATTATTGAAGGTTTTGTAAAAGCAAGGGCTGTACTACTGAGATTTAATAGGATCCCAGAGCGGGTAAGACAAGACCATGCTATCAAACTCATCCAGAAGCCCTTGAATGCGAAGTATTGGTTTATGCAATTGCAGATCGTCCAACAGAGCGGAGAAACATACATTGAACTGGACGATCGCACAAAAAAAGAAATCCAGGATTACTTGGTTTAGTCTTCCCATCCTAAATAGGTGTCAAACCATGGCACCATTCTTTATTCAAAAACAATAGCGTTGAATTAAACCATTCACATTGACATTGGTCTAACGCAAAAACAAAGCTTACAAATGAAAAAATATCTTATTCCATTTATCGTATTAGGTCTTTATGCTTGTGATTCTGAAGACCCCACTGACCTAACGCTATCATTCACAAATGAAGAATCAGCAGAACACGTTGCGAGTACCATCTCAGGTAACGTCGTTTCATACGCTTCTGACCTAGGCACCATCGGAGTATTGTCAGAGAGCTCAACAAGCGGCCGGGTTGATTCGGGATTATCCTGTGGTGAAACCAAAGAAGTAACTGCTTCGAATAGCATCGATAGTCTCAACTTTTCTTTCCAATATCAAGCAACATACGATGCTTCCTTGACTTGTGTCCGTAACATCCCAATATCCTTATCAACCAACATTAATTCATCAAGCCATCTAGATTCTCGCCGATTAAATGCGTCCTATGCATCGATAGGAAATGCTACCTTGAATTTGGACGATGAAAACATTGGCAACTTTTTACTCAATGCGTCATTGGAAAACAATGGTACCGTCACTCAAAAATTAAATAGGCAGCTAGTGGTTAATACCAATTCAAAAATCAACTTGGTAGACCTATCCATAAATCCAGCATACATCAGTGAATTAATCAACCAGACCCGTCCAACATCTTCACTTTTTTCAAGCGGATCAGGAAGCTATGAAGCAACTATTTCTGACAATGCTGGTGGCGAATTTACATTTACAGCCACTTTCGAAATCACTGCTGAGGGCACCTTGGAGATAACGATAAATGGTGAATCCTTCACCGCTGATCTGTTGTCAGGTGAATTGATGTAACCTCGAGGGATTCATTTCTTGTAGCAGAAGTGGCACTCATCCTTGAACACCTGAAAGCCTTTAGGAAATATGCTAGCACATCTGCAATTGCTAGTATGACAATGATCAACTAACACTTCCTTACTAATTTAGAACAATGGATGTTGCTGAGATCATGACCCGTATTTTGGTTTTGAATGTGTTGCGCTACTTTGTAGCTGCAGGAATCGCTTTTCTGATCTTTTATGTGATATTCAAAAAGCAATGGGCCTTCTGGAAGATTCAACCTAAATTTCCAAAAACCAGTGATTATCAGCGGGAGATTGTATTCTCCACTTTGACCATCGCCATCTTTGTTGGGGTAGCAGCTACCATTTATGCCACTCCACTACGGGCCTACACCTTGTACTATGAAAACATCAGCGACATGGGTTGGGGATACTGGTTCCTGAGCATTTTAGCTATGATTGTCCTGCATGACACGTACTTCTACTGGGTGCATCGGATGATGCACCATCCCAAACTATATCGCTGGGTACATTTAACCCATCATCGATCCACAAACCCTTCTCCTTGGGCAGCCTACTCCTTCCACCCGTTGGAAGCCGTGGTAGAGGCAACCATCATTTTTCTGATCGTATTCCTCATCCCCTACCACCGAAGTGCGTTGCTTTCATTCCTCGTTTTTATGATCACCTACAATGTGTATGGTCACTTGGGATATGAGTTATATCCAAAAGGGTTTAACAAAACACGCATCGGGAAATGGTTCAATACTTCGGTCAATCACAATCAGCACCACAAGCATTTTCATGGAAATTACGGTCTTTACTTCCTATTCTGGGATAGGTGGTTTGGTACATTAAGAAATGACTATGACCAAGCCTATAAAGAGAGCGACGATAAGAGGCTAGGCTTAGTGAAAGATAGCTAGGATGGTAGCCATAGACTGGGAGACTGTTGATCCGGAAGTAAAGAAGGTTTTTGACACGTACACTAAAGAAAAGACCTTTCCAAAAGATGCTTTGATTCTAGATGCCGGAAGCATTTGTAACCATTTACTGATCATCAAAAGTGGCTTGGTCAGAAACTTCTACTTTGATCCCAAAGGAAATGACATTACACATTGGTTTTCCGGGCCGAACAGCGTAGTGACTTCACCTCCTAGTTTCTTCAAACAGGAACCGAGTTTCTTCAGAATCGAAACACTGCAACCCACGGTGGCAAATGTCATTACTCATTCACAGCTAGAAGAAGCGTTCAAAAAATCCATTGAGCTCGAAAGGTTTGGAAGGCAACTGGCCATCAACATCATGATGGCGCTGGGTCAAAAAGTTATTGACCTGCAAACAAAAACAGCTGAAGAGCGGTATCACGAATTATTATTTCAATACCCTGACATTCTACAACAAGCCAAGTTGGGTCACATCGCAGGATACCTGGGCATCACGCAACAAAGCCTCAGTCGCATACGGGGAAATAAAAAGGTGTAACATCTTCGTTTTTTAACATAGGTGAAATTTTGTATCCCAAATTATCTCCAACTTGTCATGAAAACTATCTGAGAGATCATGAGTGACGAATTGCTAAGCAAGCTAATACCAACTACCGCCCTTTTGGTCTTAGGTATTATGGAGTCTATTGGAGGGTTATACTTTCATGACCGGAGAACTAAAAATGACTTTTCTATTGAAATCGTCAGCCTA
>JABSPG010000155.1 GCA_013214445.1 Ekhidna sp.
CCCGGCGTTATTGACAATATTGAAAGGCTTGAATACAATGATGAAAATACTGCATAGGACTCCAATCAGGAAAACCCAAAGGACATTGGTTTTACTGTTATTGGGTCTTGGAAATGGAGCTTCAAAGTATTGAATCATTTAATGTCGATTGTAACTTTATTATGCCGTTTAAGATTGTATCTACCAAGATACTAATTGATTGCCAACCTTCAGTTTATCATCGTAGGCAATGAATTTTGAGACAATTGTAACTATGGACATGGGTATAAAAATGGTACAACAAATCTGGACAAACATGTCCAGAGATGTCCAAACTTGTCAACCTTTATAAACGCATAATCACCCATTGAACATAAAAAAGCCGATTACAGATTGTAATCGGCTTTTATTTGTATTCCGTAGGGGAATCGAACGCGTTTAATTTAATCATTAAAAGCCATAATAGGTTGTACCTATATTGTACACAAAACAAAAAAGACCGATAAAATCGGCCTTTAGTAGTAGCGGGGACAGGACTCGAACCTGTGACCTTCGGGTTATGAGCCCGACGAGCTACCAACTGCTCCACCCCGCGATATGAGAGCAAAACTAGAAAGAATCGTGTGATTCGCAAACATTATCACCGTTCTTTTATTGGGTTATGGATATACAAAACCATTTTTCACTTAACCCTCCCCTCTTCAACTAAGCAAATGCATCTGTACTCTTTCTAAACACTGTATTAGCATGCTTATACATAACCCCATAGCTTTGTATTCACATGGAAAGCTCTGAGGAATTCAAATCTGGTTTTGTCAATATCATAGGACGTCCAAACGTTGGCAAATCAACGCTACTCAATGCGTTGATGAACGAAAAGCTAGCAATAACTAGCAGCAAAGCGCAGACCACTCGCCATCGCATGTTTGGAATACTTAATGATGAAAACTATCAAATCGTCTTTTCAGATACTCCTGGCGCGATAGACCCAGCGTACAAGCTGCAAGAAAAAATGATGGGCTATCTTAGAACCGCTTTAGAGGATGCAGATGTAATCTTATTCATGGTTGCGCTAGAGGATAGAAATGACTATCCCCAGCTAATTGAAATGGCACAAAATGCCCAAGCTCCAGTCATCTTTTTAATTAACAAAACGGATCAAAACAAAGGCTCTCAAACCTTAGACAAGACCACCTACTGGAAAGAACTTTATCCTGGCCTGGAAATCATGACCATTTCTGCTCTGGAACAACAGGGTACTCAAGAGCTAATGAACAGAATTCTAGAGCTGCTTCCTAATCACCCAGCATACTTCCCCAAAGACGAAATGACGGACAAAAGTGAACGATTTATCTGCTCCGAAATCGTCCGTGAGAAGATTTTCATGAATTACAAGCAAGAAATTCCGTACAGCACAGAAGTAGCGGTGACCAGTTTCAAAGAAGAGGAAAGCATCATCCACATCGAGGCAGAGATCTATGTAGAGAGAGATAGTCAGAAAGGGATCATAATCGGTAAAAAAGCAGAATCAATAAAGAAGGTAGGTATGCAGGCGAGGAAGGACATGGAATCATTTTTCGGAAAGAAAATCAATCTTCAAACTTTTGTTAAAGTGGAAAAAGACTGGAGGAAAGACGATCGAAAGCTTACACGCTTCGGCTACTAGAGCAGATACAGTACGTAATAAATCATACACCCAACATAGTTACCAAGACGTTCGTCAGACTATCTGTTCTTTGTTTAACTATCTTCGCGTTTCAATATTGATTGAGTTTGTAAATGGCTAATATTCTCGCAATTGTAGGTAGACCTAATGTTGGAAAATCAACGCTTTTCAATAGACTGATAGAAAAAAAGCAGGCCATTATGGACAATGAATCTGGTGTCACCAGAGATCGCCATTATGGCTATGGAGAGTGGAATGGCAAGAAATTCACCGTGATCGATACGGGAGGATATGTAGAAGGATCTGACGATATTTTTGAAGGGGCTATCCGTACGCAAGTGAAGCAGGCACTAGAAGAAGCTACCGCTATTCTGTTCATGGTAGATTGCGATACGGGTCTACATGGGCTTGATCAAGACTTTGCTAACGTAGTAAGAGAGATTAATAAGCCTATTTTCCTGGTCGCAAATAAGGCTGATAATCAAGAGAAACTACTCGCCTCCAACGAATTCTACAATCTAGGGATGGACGCAGATTTATATGCAATTGCTGCAGCTAGTGGAGCAGGAACAGGCGACCTTCTAGATGCGGTAGTTAAGGAATTTGGCGATGAAGAATTAGAAGAGGACAATGTACCTAGAATAGCAATCCTTGGAAGACCCAATGTGGGTAAATCATCTTTTGTGAACGCCCTAGTTGGCAAGGAGCGAAGCATTGTGACGAACATTGCGGGCACTACAAGAGACGCTATAAATACCCGATACAACTTATTTGAAAAAGACTTTATCCTTACAGACACAGCAGGAATTAGAAAAAAGTCAAAGGTTAAAGAAAATATAGAGTTCTATTCCGTTTTGAGAGCTATTCAGGCACTCCAAGATTCTGATGTGTGCATCATCATGATTGATGCTGAAACAGGACTTGAATCACAGGATATGAACATCATTGGCTTGGCACACAAATACAAAAAGGGTTGTGTGCTGATGGTGAATAAATGGGACCTCCAAGAGAAAGATTCTAAGACTGCTGACAACTACCGAAAATTCCTGGAGGAGAAATTAGGAC
Source organism: Ekhidna sp. (assembly GCA_013214445.1). Taxonomy (GTDB): domain Bacteria; phylum Bacteroidota; class Bacteroidia; order Cytophagales; family Cyclobacteriaceae; genus Ekhidna. The sequence continues at coordinate 2,711 of JABSPG010000155.1, forward strand.
CGCTGAACTACATCCCTATCATCTTCACTTCTGTTTTGAATAAGCAACGCATCATGCAAACATTGGAGCTAGCATTGCAGGTACATGAGAATCGTTCCAGAAAAATACCTACTTCAAAACTCAATGAGATTTTGGGTAAAGAGATTGAAAAATATCCTCCCCCAGCAGTCAGAGGACATTACATTAAGATCAAGTACATCACTCAGCTTCCTACACAAACGCCTACATTCGCGTTTTTCTGTAATTTTCCTCAGTATATCAAAGAAGCTTACCAACGATACCTTACGAATCGCATGCGTGAGCATTTTGACTTTAGAGGTGTTCCAATTAAAATGGTTTTTAGGAAGAAGTGACCTCTGCGCAAGTATTCGAAAAGTTTGTTCCTCTCGCTGCAGTGGATTACTGTGTAAAGCTCTATGAGCAATTTGGGTTTGAATTTAAAGTCAAGAAAGCCAGACAAACTAAGCTGGGAGACTATCGATTTAATCCCAAAACGAATAAGCATACCATCACCGTAAATAATGACCTAAATGAGTACGCTTTCTTAGTAACCTACCTGCATGAGGTAGCACATTTAATCGCCTTTAAACAATACGGAAGAAGGATAGCTCCGCACGGAAAAGAATGGAAAAAAGCCTTTATTGATGTATCTGTTCCGATGTTAACGGAGAAAGTTTTTCACCGAAGTGTGCTAAAAGCACTGAATAAATACTTCAGAAACCCTGGAGCTTCCAGCTGCTCTGATCCAGCACTGCACCAAATTCTGAAGCAATTTGACCAGCCCTCCGAAAAAATCTTATTAAAGCAAATCGCCATTGGAGAAACTTTCCAATTCAATCAAAAATCTTATGTGAAGCTAGAAACCAAGAGAACTAGATCTGTTTGTACAGAAACAATTTCGAAAAGAAAATACTTGATCTCAGATGTAGCAGAGGTCATACCACTAAATCGCTAAATCACATGGCTAGCCTTCGGGTGATTAATCCATTTACTAGATCGTAGAAACGGGCAGGTGTTAACGTTCGCCACTTCTCAAGGTCCTGAAGACTTCCAGACATATTGATGTAATTGTCAATATTGAAATTCTTCATCTCATCAATCACATGATCACGAAGGTTGATACCCGCGACCCAACCCTCCTCGACTTCTTCAAACCACTCTTCATAATAGCAGTCATCGCTACCATGAAAGTTGAACACGTTCTCACAAATGATGGCAAACTTATTAATGCCAAAATCCATCATGTGTTCAAGAATATTCCGCTTAAACTGCATGATGTCATTATTGATTGCATCATTCCATTCCCCAATCATCTCTAGCACCGCAAAACCGAGCTTATAATCAACAAATAGCACCTTCATATAGAGCGTTTCTGATCCGAAAAAATCCCATGCTGGATCTATGTAGTAGCCATAGATATTCTCAGAATACAGATCATAATTGTACTGCTTACCTGCAAAAGGAGATTTTTCATCCAAGCTGGAATTATAGTACTGATTCCAGCGTTCATAAGGAAGGATTGTGTGCATCGGACAAATGTAATTTCAGACCCTAAAACAAAAAAAACCTCAACCGGATGGTTGAGGTTTTATGCTGAGTATAAAAATCTATTATCCTCCGAAGATATACCTTAGACCAAACTGCATTTGCCATCTAGAGCTATTGATACCACTATCATCGATATCAAATATTTCATCCGGCTGGGTATCTCCTCTAGTAAAGTTATAAGTAGGAGTGAAATCTCCATTTGCTGCATCCACATAACCTCTGAAATCAAGAAGAGAGAATGCGTTGAACCTTACATTTTCAATTCTACCCCAGTCTTTATTCAGCATGTTAGTGAAATTGAAAATGTCAAATGTAAACTGGAAAGTGTTTCTCTTACCACCAACATTTATAAAGAACTCCTGCATGAATTTCAAGTCAATGATATTGGTGAATGGCTGGCGTGCCATGTTTCTCTCTGCAAATTGACCTCTTCTGCCACTTAGGTAATCATCCGCTTCAATGAAAGCATTCAACTGATCCCACTGTTCAGCAGCGGTGGTCACTACATTACCATCTCTATCCACGATATCTACAAGGTTTGCTTCACCTGCATTCCTTGGAATGTAAGGAAGGTCACCATCATGAGGAGATCGCTGGAATATGTCTTGATTTCTCATATTTCTTGATCCACCTGATTGGTTAATCACGTATGAATACGGCTGACCTGACTGACCAGTGTAAACTAAACCAAGAGTAGTAGCCATTTTACCTAGGTACTCTTTTCTGTAAGAGGCATAAGCAATAATTCTAGATCCCGGATCGAAATCTGATCGCGTCAATTGAATATCATTCAAGTTTCCGTTTGTCACCTCATTTCTTCTCCAAACTGAAGTTAACTGAGAAGACGTACCATCATTAATCACCATTGATCTTCCGAATGTGTATGCCACGCTACCAGTAAATCCATTTTCAAATGGCTTCTGGATTTGAGCTGTCAAGTTGTATGAATGTCCTTGGTTAGTATTTCCAACCACTATAATTTCATCAAATCGATTATCTATGGCAGAACCAGAATATAGTTGTCTGTCTTCAGGTCCGCCAAACTCAGTATTAGAAGGAGCAACGTTTAGGTTTCTAAGGTTAATGTTGTTAACATTCGAAGTATAGATACCTTCAAACGTACCGATCAATCCCCACCAAGGTAGCTTTTTGTCGATTGCAAGATTTGCTCTGAATACTTGAGGATATTTGAAGTCTTGCTCAAACATCTCCAATCTTCCAGTTGGGATACTTGCAGGTGTACTACCTTGAAGATCTCCTGCAACAGGTAGATCGTTCAGGTTGGTTATGTAAGGTAGTGGACTACCATCAGCAAGATTAGTTCCTGATACTCGATCAATCACACCTCCACTGTTCGTGTATGCTCCACCTGGCCATACAAACAGAATTCGACCAGTAAATAGACCTGCACCTCCTCTGATTTGCAAGCTTTGGTCTCCTTTTACGTCATAGTTAAACCCAAACCTTGGACTGAAAAGTAACTGAGGGTCTGGGGCAGCTCCTGGCTGTGCACCAGCAAGATCATAACCAGCCGCCTCAATCGCAGGCTGAGTTACTGTACTAAAGTCATCAAAAGGAGCCACAGGATCATCAGAGATACCTGGGATGTCTGCTCTCAATCCAAGTGTCAATTTCAACTTCTCATTTGCTTGATACTCATCCTGAATGTAAAAACCTAGCTGGTAAGCGTTGAATATAGCAGCACCCGACTCGATATCATCTCCAAGTACACCTGGAGTAGCAATTGAGTATGATCTAGTAAAACCATTTGGAGCAGCTCCATTCAGGAAATCATCAATATTTGAGTATGTATAATCACCAAAATTCTGACCTAAGAATAGGTTTCTGAATCGGTAGAATTCGTTGTGCGTACCGATGGTAAATAGGTGCTTGCCTTTATACCAGTTGAAATTGTTTGTGATTGTAATGGTACGTTGCTCTAATAGATTACCCGTACTGAATGGATCAGGGCCTATCAAGATAGAATTATCTCCGTCCTCTATCTCAACACCTGGAAGTCGTCCATCATTGATCGGATCTCTATCTTCCACAACATCTGTATAACTAATTAAGAAACTGTTGCTGAAGTCATTTCCAAATCTACTTTTAAGTTCAAGTGCAGTAGAGCTAGTTTCGTTTGTGGTAAACTCACCATTGTTAGAGAAGTTAATTTCTGTATTCCCTGATCCATTTCTATCTAACACTTCGATGTTATTGATACTATGACGAACCATCAACTGATGATTATCATTGATATTCCAATCGAGTTTCATCAAGAATCTGTTACTAGTTAGATCATCAGAGACTTGTTGGTCAAAAGAACCAGGATCATATCCGAAACCAATAAATCTATCTCTAAGGCTATTAAGCTGACCCGTAGTAACAGCACCTTGATATGAAGAGAAGTTATTAGAAACAGGAGTCTCATCTCTTTGAAGTTCTCCGTTTACAAAGAAGAATAGTTTATTCTTGATGATTGGACCTCCTAGTCTAAATCCGTAAGTCTTCGCGCTGAAGTCAGGCAATCTTTCTCTCTCTTCATCCTCGTCATCAGTTGGAGTTTTTCCAGCGAAATCCTGATTTCGTACGAAATAGTAAGCCGACCCTTCAAAATCATTCGTTCCACTTCTTGTAACAGCGTTGATACCTCCTCCGGTAAATCCAGCTACTGTAACGTCATATGGAGCAATACTTACATTGAATTGCTCAATGGCGTCAAGACTGATTGGAGGCGCACCAGTACCTCCTCCGTTTGTTCCGCTACCTTCCAGACCAAATGCATCTGTATTGTTAGCACCATCAATGTAGAAAGTATTGTATCTATTATTTGCACCAGCGATCTGAATATTATTATCTCCACTGATTCTTGCTTGAGGTGTTAGTCTCGTGAAATCAGAAATATTTCTTCCCGCAGTTGGCAAAGTATTCACCAAATTTTCATCAATGTTTGACTCAGCACCTGTTCTATTTCCATCAAAAACGTCATTTGGGTTGGCCGTTACAACCACATCATCAAGAAGTTGTGCATCTTCTTTCATCGTGACATTCAAGGCATAGGTCTGTCCCAAGGCAAGATATACGTCCGGCTTAGAGTAATCCGAAAAACCAACGTAATTAACGGTTATCTTGTAAGGCCCTCCTACTCTCATATTTACAATCCTGTAAAGGCCTTCCACGTTAGTCACCGCTCCGTACTGAGTCCCAGAGGGCGTGTGCACTGCAATAACGGTAGCACCGATTAGTGCTTCTCCATTTTCATCAACAATCCTACCGTTCATTGAAGATGTTGTGATACCTTGAGCAAAGGTCTCCATTCCCACAAGAACAAGGACTACTAAAATCAATAATTTCCTCATCATTTTTATTTAGTTAATAACTGCCGCAAAAGTAGCCTGAGTCCCTCTCCTGCATGTTCTGTCAGGTTTAAGTTTTTTAACAGTTCTTAACAATCAAATAACAGAGAAAATTTGGCTTAATTGAGATGTGTATTCAACGATAAATGCGATTAAGGAAAATTTAGAATAAAAAGCTGCTGGCTAACTCTTTGTTGCTTCTATAGAAGCACGAACAGAACCATATTTATCCAGTAATCGCTGAGCTTCAATGGCATTCACACCAATTGCTTCCTGAACCATCTCAACAGCTCTCTTATGAAGTTTTTCATTTGTTAGTTGCATATCTACCATTTTATTTCCCTGGACATGTCCCAATTGAATCATGATGGAGGTAGAAATCATATTTAGTATCATCTTTTGGGCTGATCCCGCCTTCATTCTGGTGCTCCCAGTAACAAACTCAGGACCTACTAGTACCTCTACAGGATAATTTGAGACTTTAGCAAGCTCGGTTTCTCCATTGCACGTAATACAACCGGTCACACAACCGAAATCGTTGGCTTTTTCAATAGCAGCAATCACGTATGGAGTTCTCCCCGAAGCAGCAATACCAATCACTGAATCTTGAGGTTTTATCTTAAAGCTCTCCAAATCCTTCCAGCCCTGCAACGTATCATCTTCAGCAAACTCGACTGCCTTTCGGATGGCTCCATCTCCCCCAGCAATAATACCGACCACCCGATCAAAGTCCACACCGAAAGTCGGAGGGCATTCAGAAGCGTCAACCACACCTAGCCTACCACTGGTTCCTGCACCAATATAGAAGAGTCTTCCACCTTGCTTCATTCTAGGCACTATCTGCAAAACCA
>JABSPG010000156.1 GCA_013214445.1 Ekhidna sp.
CAGCTAGAAGGTATCTTAGGTATGAGTGCCCAAGTATTGATAGGTCTTCTGAAAGGGTGGAATATCATTTCCCCCAAGGACTTGAGCTACTGTGCCGGATGTGTAGATCAGCTCTTGAGAGGTCAGGAGGTGAATGAAAAGTTTGTAATCTCATCTGGTAACGAAGAGACCGTTTTGGATGGAGAGCAATTACTAAACTGGATTCATCAACAGGACATATTTCACCAAGACGACCTTATCCCTCTCAATGATCGTATGATTTGCCTGTTTAAAGGTGAATCCACTACTACTAAATTTAGAATTCGGAATGCTGAGGGAGACTATGTCTGGTTGGAAGAAAAGGCAGTTCCTGATCGATTAAACGATGAGGAGATCAGAATTTACGGAGTTGTGAGAGAGGTCACCAAAGAGACCCAGTATCTACTGGAACTAGAAAGCACCAGATCCAAACTGTCGAGTACCAATGAAATCTTTCGAAAATCAAGTGAAGCGGTAAAGATTGGCTACTGGGAAGTAGATCTTTCAACCATGAGAGTAAAATGGGATGATATGATCAAGGAGATTCATGAAGTCCCATCAGACTACCACCCAGTAGTAGAGCAAGGAATTTCCTTTTACAAAGCCGGGCCTAGCAGGGACAAAATCACTAACCTGTTTGGTGCTTGCATGGAAGATGGAATCCCATTTGATGATGAATTTGAGCTTATTACCGCCAAAGGGAATAGCAAGTGGGTTAGAGCCATAGGTATAGGCAAGGACGTCAAAGGTAACTCTGGTAAAGTCTATGGCTTATTTCAAGATATCGATCATCAAAAAAGAAGCCAGTTTGAAATAGAAAAGCTGTCTCTAGTAGCAAAGAATGTAAGTCAGGGGGTGGTTATTACAGACCCGGATGGAAAAATCGAATGGGTAAACGAAGGTTTCCATAAACTGACTGGCTATACGCTTCCAGAGATTGTAGGTGAAAAGCCCGGCGCATTTTTGCAAGGAGATGGTTCATCGATCGAGGATGTGATTTTTATTCGTAATCGCCTTGCTGAACAAGTACCCTTTACGCATGAAATAGAGAACTATACAAAAGATGGCACTGCATATTGGGTAGAGCTTAGCATTACCCCTGTTTTCGAGAATACTGAACTAGTCCGATTTGTTGGGATTCAAAAAGACATAACGGATCGAAGGGAAGCTGAACGACTTGTTCAGGAAAGTAGCGAGAGAGTTCGCAACATTTCAAATGGGGTTCCAGGCGCCTTGCTTGCCTATGAGATTACGGCAGATGGCACTCATAAATGCTTGTATATAAGCGAACAGGTGGAAGAAATTTTTGAGGTGTCTTCACAAGAGGCAATGGCAAATGTCGATTTACTTTGGGAGACTGTCTTGGAAAAAGATCTGCTATTGCTACAAGATGCCGTTTCTCAATCTGCTCAGAATTTGGAGCTATACGATCAAATCAGTAGAATCAAAACCAATTCAGGTAAAATGAAATGGTTGAGAGCCACAGGAATACCAAAGAAGACCGAAAGTGGTAGCGTAATTTGGGATACCCTGATCATGGATGTAACCCAAATTAAAGAAAATGAAGAGAAACTGGCTGAAGCATTAGATCAGAAAGATCAGCTATTTGGGGAGCTGCATCATCGTATTAAGAACAATCTAAATATGGTGAACAATGTCTTGTATTTGAAGCAAAGAACATCTAAAGACTTCACGCTGAATCAATTCATTCAGGAAACTCGAAATAGAATCTTTGCAATAGCGAATACCCATGAACACCTTCTAAGACTAGAAGCCATTGAAAACCTATACGTAAAGGAGTACTTGGAAGAGCTATTAGCCTCAATCAAGCAATCAATGTCGAATGACGGTGTGTACAACGTAAGTCTTTCCATTCAAGATATTTATTTACAGGTCGATATTGTAGTCTCTTTAGGCTTGCTCGTAAATGAGATCGTTACGAACATCTTCAAGCACGCATATGATCCGCAGGTTGGTGGTCCGATTACGATAAGTCTAAAAGTCATGGCACAAAGTGCACTCTTGATTATTAGAAGACGAGGGAAAAGGATTTGACTATGAGGAAATTTCGAACAGTTCGCTCGGAATGAATCTGATAGGACAGCTTGTAAAACAGATCTCAGGGGAGTTTTCAGTGCATAACAGCAAGGGTACTAGTTATTCGATATCCTTCCCCATTTTAAACCATTAATAATGAACGTGTGAAAGGGATAATTTTTGAAGATAATTTCATTACCTCAATGGCGCTGGAAATGATTCTCCAAGACCAAGGTTTTACCTGCTTAGGCAAATACGAAACTGCCGATAACCTAGCAAGCCTTATTGATCAACATGCCCCTGACTTCATCCTCATGGACAACAAGTTGGCTGGCCAAAAAAGTGGTGTGAAGGCAATTGAGGAATTAAGGTTAGTATCGGATATACCCGTTGTTTTTCTTTCTGCTTCTAGTGACCATAAGGTATTGAAAAGAGTTACTGACATATCGAACTCTTCATTCGTGAATAAGCCTTTTCAAGAGGATTTGATTATCCAAGAGATAAAGTCACTTACAGAAGCTGCAAATTGATTCCAAGAGTTCGACTTTGATCAAAAAGTGCACTGACCATCGATAGTGCTTTCTATGCATCTTGAACGCTGTATACCCTTATATTTTTGTTTCTGCCTGTGAGGTGTTGTGCAAATGACAATTCCTGCGGTTGTACGAGTAATAGCACTCAATAAGGCAAGCTCGAACTACAAGTTTTCACTTCTTATTGTGCTTTGACGGGTGAAACTATGGTTACCGAATAAGCTATTTCAACACCAGTTGAGTACTGTTAGGATCTTAATGCCATCATATCTGACAGCAAAAAACAAAAAACCCCTGAAAATCAGATGATTAACAGGGGTTTTAGTACCTCGGATGGGACTTGAACCCATACGACCGCAATGGTCACAGGATTTTAAGTCCTGCGTATTTTGGTCCCATTTGGTGCAAAATGGTCTTAAAAGTACTCTTGAAGCATTTATTCGAACATATGAAATCATCAAAAACCAAGTAAAAACACAAAATGTTGTACCTATGTTGTACCTAAATTATCTATCTTTATATTGATAATCAACAAGTTAGGCAATGGGATCCATAAAAACCGTACTAAGAAAAAAGCCAAATAGTGATGGTCACTATCCAATAGCCATCAGAATAACCCAAAACCGCAAGTCTTCTTATCTCCAAATTGGCCAATACATTGATCTTAAATATTGGGACAATGCAAATCATCAAGTAAAAAAGAGTCACCCCAACTCGAAGCAATTGAATAATCTCATTCTTAAGAAAAGAGTAGAGGCAAACGATAAGCTCCTGGAACTGCAGTCCTCAGAAAAGCGGGTAAGCTCTCAGGCTGTGAAGCAGCACATTAGGAAGGAATACAAAAGCACTTCGTTCTTCAAGCTGGCGGCGACTTACATTGAAAATCTGGAGCAAGCAGGAAAGTACAATCGTACGTCTGCGGAAAAGCCAAGAATCAAGCATTTCAGAGAGTTTCTAAAAGGTCAAGACATTGATTTTCGTGATATTTCCGAGATGACCCTTCGACGCTTTCAGGCGTGGCTAAAGGAGCATCGAAAAGTAAGCGACAGAACTATTGTGAATCATCTGATTGTCATCCGTACGATCTACAACCTAGCGATACGTGAAAATCTGGTTGAGCAAAAACACTACCCATTCGGCAAAGGGAAAATAGTCATCAAGTTTCCTGAGAGTGTGAAGATCGGGTTAGATATGGAGGAAATCAAAACACTTGAAACCCTTGAGTTAGAAAGCCAGCCTCAAAGATATGCACTCAATGTATGGCTTTTAACTTTCTACTTTGCAGGCATGCGTGTCTCTGACGCTTTACGTTTGAAATGGGCAGACTTTCAAAATGGCCGGCTCTTCTATCAGATGGGAAAGAACAACAAAGCTGGTTCGTTGAAAGTCCCGGAAAAGGCACTAAGAATTTTAGATCAATACAAGGCAGACAAGTTTGAAGATGAACCAATCTTTCCAGAACTCAGAGGGATTGATTTCGATGATAAAAAGAGAGTTCAGAGAGTCATCAACAATGCAGTCAAAAAGTTCAATAAGCACTTGAAGAAAGTAGCTGAGATTGCTGAAATCGATAAGCCTTTAACCATGCATATTTCCAGACATACATTCGGCAATATTTCAGGCGAAAGTATCTCCCTTCAAATGCTCCAAAAACTCTATCGGCATAGTTCAATTACCACTACGATCAACTACCAAGCGAACTTCATGCATAAGGATGTTGATGATGCTCTGGAGAGTGTTATTTCTTAGTAAAAGAGCATTAATCGGAGTTATTTACTCTCCACCAAATACTGAAAAGTCTGCTAACTCTATGTTTGCCCCTAACATAAAACCTGCACCACCTTCTCCAAAGCTCATTCCAAAAACCAGCTTTTCAAACCACAGTGTAGAAATGGCATACCGATTCTTAATGGCATTATTTTCCTCAGAAAGAAGAACATTAGCACCAATTCCAAAAGCTCTATTTTGAGGGTTGCGGACATTTTCAAGCATATAGTAAACGCCAAAATTTATTCCATCCAAAATATTAGTGGAAGTAGCGTTTTCGTCTGCCTCATCTTTTGTGAAAGGCACATCCAAGGCTGATATTCCTGTGGTAATTATCCAGTTTTCGATCCCTGGACGATATATGTATCCGTCAAGAGTTTCAGTATCTTCAATTGGGTTTGACACCAAAATGTCAAATTCATCTCCTGGACTTAATCCAACATCTGGATCAAGAGTGGCTTTAAGAAATTGGCCATCATCACTTATCTTGAACTCTTTCTTCTTTCCAAGAGCTGTACCATCTTGTTTAAAAATTTGAGCGAGAAACCTAGTAGATTGATCTAAGCCATCTGTTGAAATGGATAAATCGACAGAACTGCCTTCATTTATAGCTATAACGCCTCTTTTTTTCTGCCTGGAAGAGATCCGTAGGTTTCGGGGATCAGGATAGCTTAATACCCCATAATCCATCTTTGTTAGCAAGTGATCCTTTAGTTTAACTAGAACTGAAAAATTATCTTCTCTAAAGGCTTCAGCAACTTTGATCTCAAATGTTTTATCTGGTTTTGTGTCTGAAGGTACTATTGCAATATTTTCATTTGGGCTCTCAAGAGTAAACCTAGTTTCATTTGCACTTTGTACTGTTACAAAGACTGAACTACCTCTAAAGACACTGTTACTCGGATTATTGATTACTGGTTTATCAATCACCCCTTTTAAAACACCATTCCAGCTTAAAGTATCAATACTTAAGCTAAATCTGGATTCCTCTGACAAGTTATCTGGAAGTTTAAAAGACGATAGCAATGTAATATCGGTTTCTCTCGAAGCAGAAATTGACAAAGTATCACCACTCAAAAAAATGAGCGTAAATTGACCTGTTTCCAAATCCGGAAATGCTGCGCCTCCCACATTCGTAAATCGGATTTGATTATCTATTCCCTTAACAAAAGGAAGATTACCCTCTGCAGGTTTCATTTCTACAGTTTCTGCTTTTTTAGATACTCTTACCTCTCGAAAAGCACTTTCTCCCAAGTTGTCCTTATTCTTTATTTTTATCAGGAATTTAGCAGAAGCTTTTAACTCTTGTGGGTCAAAGAAAATAACACTTGAAGCTTTAGAGGTTTTCATATCAATAGAAGTACCCACATTTCCACTTGTTTTTAGAAAGTCAGGATGATTAGGGTGTGCTTGTACCTCATAGAATGCATCAGGATAAAGATTTGCAATCTCAAAATCTACAGCAAGTTTATTGTCCTTTGCACCGCCGGGAATATCAAGAGATTGTGCCACAAAGGATGGGGGCGATGGTACAAAATCGATACTCTTGGTACTTAGAGCGCTCGAAAAGCTTCTTTTAATCACTACTTGGGTAGTTCCAATTTCTAATGAAGTCAATGAATCAGGGCGCCAGCTTTTGCCAAATAAGTAGACATTTGGAGAGCCGTTCTTTTTTCTTAGTTTTCTACCCTGTAGTGTGACAGATTCAAATTTTTGATCAATGTCTGTACCATCTATAATTAGCTCTAGGTCAGAAAAAGGAGTGTTTCCCCTAATTTCTAATTCATTATCAGAAGTACTTCCATCCTTGTAAACGACCGTTATTTTACGAATTTTAGGTTGATTACCTACAACTCGAAAAGTTCTCTTATGATGAACTTTATTTTCTCTAATGACAGATATGACGTATACTCCCTCTTTGACTATGCCATCAACTCTTAAGCCAATTGGTTTATCTATCCTCTGTTTATCTATCCTCTGAGAGAATTCTCCAAGACTACCTGTAGGAGTCACTATTTCTAATTCTCCTTCTTCAAATGTTTCTTGACTACAACCCTGTCCAAAACAGTGAAAAGTGATTATATCTGTGCTATTATCAGGGCCAAAAACTTGAAATTGATCACCTTCTAAATATACGAAATTAGGGTGGGCTAACTCTTTGAGTACAATAGTCCCTCGCATTAGGTTTGAAATTACTAACTCAGGCTTTGAAAGTTCTTCAACTTGCAATTTGCTTTGAGAATATACTTGTAAGGAAAGGATCAAAGTGAATCCTAAGGAAAGCTTGTTAATCATTGATCAGGCTGATTTAGAAATTATACATCAAAGTTTCCTAAAGGATTGAACACTTACAATACCTATTTTTAGGTATTTCCAACACACCTCTATCATTTTATTGTGCATTAAGTGTAATTTTATCGTCATAACCTACTTATAAAGCTGGTTCTTAATGAAAAAAGACTGCTTTTCAGCAGTCTTTTTTTCAGCAATCGATTTAACCTTTCTGTTTCAAGTAAGCATTAAATTAAAATTTAAAAGGTATCTCTTGCGTTTTCTTCGAGGAAATCATTGATGGAAAAGCGATCGTAAAGGATGACCTTCCTACTAGGCTGGGAAAACCGAATTTTTCCTTCATCACGGTATTTCTGAAGGGTGGTCGGCGACGAAATCCCCAACCGTTCCATAGCATCACCTGCATTTAGCCAACGTTCAGGCTCCTTCGAGAGTTTTGCAATAAGTTCTTTTGAAATTTGCTCTATTAGTTCATAGAGATTGGTTTCATCAATCAAAATCATTGTCTTTTTTTCCATCTCCCGTCGAGTCTCTAATTAATTTCTTTGATCAAATTCCACGACAGCATAGTTCTGGTTGTCCTTTCCCCATGTTTTCCCGGCCTTAAAGACCACTGCTTCCACCTTGTATTTATTCTGTTTTCCCCCTGTCTTGAGCATGGTAAAATGGTCCGTTGGTACTTTGTAGTGAAGGTGCTGGTTTTTGGTCTTACTGATCTCCATATCCTTGCTGATATTGACATTCTCAAAATCCACTAGGTGCTTACCGATTTGTTCGCTAGCCCAGAGGTTGGTCTCATAGCTAGCATTAGAGCATAAGTATTTCAGGTTGAGATTACCAAACAGGCTCTTGGCCTTTTCTTTAGGCATATTACTGCCCATGACCGTGTAGACACCTTCCAGGTTTTGGGTTAGGTAGGTAGTAGCAACCCATGAGCTTCGGGCTGTCGCCTGGAACTGTGCATCTGTTCGTGGGTTGCAGAAGGTCTGCCACTCATCAATGAACAAGCCAACCAGTTTAGGATTCTCTTCCTTGGATACTTCGCGTCGTTCCATCGCTTTTTGAAATAGGGTCTTGTAGATGATATTGGCATAAATTCCACTGATACCATATTCTTTCACAGGCCAGTCACAAATCACGATTTTATTGTCCTGATAAATTTTCTCAGGCAACAGTTCTTCACTCAACCCTGCTGAAAAATGGTCTTTTAAAATACCACGTCCCAAAAAAGGGTCAGCCATGCCCATATAACTTTCCTGAAGTATATTGGAAGTTCGTTCACCAATTCCTGGGAATCGCATAAGCCAGTATTTACGTATTGCTTCTTTGCTCTTATTATCTTCTCCTTGCATGGGTTTATTCCAGATTTTCTCGATCACTTGCAAAAAATAGTTAGCTGAAACCCACTCTTCTAATTCAGCCAAGGCTTCTTTTTTCTTTCTTTGATCGATTTTCTCTTGTGCAAATGCTATTCTTTTTAGGCGTTTGTATGAGTCGACTTCTTCCTTACTTACTCGATCCTGCACAAACTCACTGATCATCCAGAGGTTCATTGGTTCTTCTGCCAACCGCAAAGCTTCTATGGCTTTACCTTCAAACCTTCTTGTGCCATTACTCCAAAATGTCTCATCACCTTTGCCATCACCTCCTGAAAGGTAGACGGCGTTGATCTCTGCCAGATTGCTCATAACTTCAATGGCTTCCAGTGGATCTCCCCCTCCATTACCGCCTCGGTTCATGACATACTCTATGAAAT
>JABSPG010000157.1 GCA_013214445.1 Ekhidna sp.
CAGAGGTTAAATCTCGTGCGCGTATCGATCATTCAGACGATGATACAGACATCGGGGTAATGATTGACGAGGCCGTGTCTAAGATTGAGCGTGATAATGGCATTGCTCTAATGACGCAAACGTGGCGCATGTCTATGGATGTTTTTCCAGCGCATATTTCACTTCATGGATGGCCTGTTAAATCGGTTACATCGGTTAAATATCGAGATGTAGACGGAAATGAACAGACACTTTCATCTGATGTGTATCGGTTAGATACTAATTCAGTTCCGGCGCGCATTTCATTAAAGCCAAATCAGTCGTGGCCAACGCCTGAAAGCTCTTACGGTGCCGTATGGGTGGATTATGTTCTGGGTGAGGGAAGTGCGGCTGACGTTAATCTAGACCTTAAAGGCGCGGTGTTACTGTTTGTTACACATCGTTATGATTGCCGCCATTTGGTTGATCAGAAGCAATTGTCTGAAGTTCCTTATGCTGTTGCGCATCTTTGTCGTGAACATCGCCAAGCATGGGTTTCTGGCTGATGAAGGCGGGAAAATTAGACCGAAAGATCACCATTGAGCGCTATACTAACGGTGGTTTAGATGCATTTGGTGAAGATACAGAGGGTTCATGGGGAACTTTCATCACGGTCGCGGCATGGCGTAGTGATGTATCGGATGCTGAAAAAGTCAGCGCTGGTCAAATAAATGCAGTTCGTATGAGCCGGTTTATTATTCGTTCATCTGTCGATTCAAGAACCATAGATGCAAATGATCGCATCAACTACGATGGCAAATATTGGGATATCCACGGCAGCAAAGAAACAAGCAAAGGTCGCTTGCAGTATATTGAACTCACAGCGATGGCGCAAGCTGATTAATGGCAGCTTCTATAAAGGTCGAAGGTCTTAAAGACCTCGAAAAAGCGCTGATGGCCTTGGATAAACACACAACGCGCAGATCCGTTGCGCGTAAGGTTCTTAAAAAAGCCGCGCAACCGATCGCGGATGATATGAACCGGCTAGCGCCAAGCGATCCGAACACGAGCGAAGGTTTGAACACATCTTATTCAGTTTCGACTAAGCTCAATAAGCGTCAGAGAAAAGCAGCCAAGAAACACAAATCAGATGTCGAAGTTTATGCGGGTACTAATGATCCAGCGGGTTTGCAGCAAGAATTTGGC
This sequence comes from Ekhidna sp., assembly GCA_013214445.1. Classification (GTDB taxonomy): domain Bacteria; phylum Bacteroidota; class Bacteroidia; order Cytophagales; family Cyclobacteriaceae; genus Ekhidna. The sequence goes on from JABSPG010000157.1 coordinate 1,165, forward strand.
AACGTAAATCACCAGGCGCAACCTCATGCGCGACCCGCTTGGGACAAAAACAAGCGTAACTCTCTTGAAATCATCAAAGATGGGTTAAGTGAAGAAATTTCAAAATCTGTGGCGCGCCAAGAGAAGAAAAAAGCAAAGGCAGCTAAATAATGGAAGAAACTGGCTGACCACTAAGTGACAATAACATAGAATGTGTCCCGTCTTTTTCTATTTGAAGCGCCATAAGATAGCATCTTAGACACGATTCACTAGGTAACTCGATTATCCAGTCGAGCCCTGGGTTGTCAAATTCATTCTTGAAGACTTCTTGATCGTACACCTGAATTTTAACTGAGATTTGCAACAAATCAGGATCAAAAGAATCGGTGATGACATCGCCGTAAGCTATTACGTTTTTGCCTTTTAGAATCTTACATTTTGTTTCTTGTGAAATTGCCATGCCGAACAATACAAAATTTAAAAGGTGAAATCAATAATGGAAGAAGCATTAAGAGCGCTATTGCTTGCAAATTCTGGCGTTACGGATCTCGTATCTACAAGGGTTAATATTGGTCGCAGGCCGCAAGATGTTTCTGATCTACCTGCAATCATACTTCGCAAGGTATCGGCTCCGCGTGATTATCACTTTACAGGGGCAACAGACCTCATAGAGAGCCGTTTTCAATGCGATTGCTATGGCAAGACGTATGGTAGCGCTAAACTCACTGCTCGCGCTCTTATGGCGGCGGTAAACGCATATAGCGGCACTCAATCGGGTGTAGCTATTCAAAGAATCTCAATCGACAGTGAACGAGATAATAACGAAACGGAAAGTGGCGCAGATCGTCATCTTTTCAATACTTCAATTGATCTTTTAATTTGGCATGATGAATAAAGGAAAATCACATGACTAACGCAGCAATCGGACATAGTTCCACATTCAAGCGCTCAAGCGATGGCACTTCAGGCGGCACTATGACCGCATTGGCTGAAGTCGTTTCTATCAATGGCGTAAACCTTACTCGCGAAACTGTTGATGTAACACATTTGACATCGACTAATCGTTATCGTGAATTTGCCGGCGGATTGCGTGACGGTGGAACGGTTACTATCGGCTTAAACTTTGATCCGGACGGGACTGATTATACAAACGCTATTGCGGATATTAATTCAGATGTAAACGGTTATTATGAAGTCGTATTCCCTGATACATCAGAATGGGGTTTTATTGGCCTTGCAGAGAGTGTTTCATTGGATACGCCAATGGATGATAAGATGACTGTTGAAATAACTTACAAAGTCAGTGGTCAACCTACATTTACATCGGCTTAATCATGGCGAATAAACAAAAAGGCGAAGTTGCATTAAATGCATTGGGTAGAGATTTAACTCTCAAATTCAGCACAAATGCACTTTGTGAACTTGAAGACCTTACTGACAGATCGGCTATCGAGATATTTCAGTCAATGGAAAATGGAAATGTCAAAATAAGCACGATGAGAAACATAATCTATGCTGGACTTATGCATAATAAAGGTCTTTTTGATAAAATTGATAATGGCTTAAGCGATGCAGAATACGAAATTAGACTTATTCGCATACTTTCTAAAGTCGGCAAAATTATCGACGAAGTTGGTTTTTCAAATATCGCCGAAAAAGTAGGTGAGGCTGTTTCGTTAGCATTTCCTGATGCGGAGGATGGCGAAAAGCCCGAAGAGGGAAAGATCAAACAGGCCAGTTAGATTGGGATAATCTCCAAATTAACTGGACCTCATTAGGTCGAAGCCTTGATGAATTTTGGGATTTAACACTTCGTCAGATTGATATTGTTTTTAAAGGCGCGGCTCAAAAATCAGAGCGTGATTATGAGTTGGCCTATTATACGGCTTATCATTCAGGATTGTTTTCTCAATTCAATGAAAAAGGTAAGCCCTTAGAATACTCAAAATATTCACCATCAAATAAAACTGCGTCTCCCCAAAAGCAAAGTTGGGAAGAGCAAAAATCTATGGCTATGGCTTTAAACGCAGCTTTTGGCGGTACGTTTCATTAAATAAAAGGCTATCAAATGGCTCAAGCGGTTATCGGTGCTTTACGTGTTAATTTGGGCATGAATAGTGCTCAATTCTCCAAGGGCATTAAAAATGCTAACAGTAAGCTTTCCAGATTTGGGAAGAATATGAAAAAAAGCATGGCCGTGGTAGGTGTTGCTGCTACTAGCGCTGCCACTGCTATTTCTGTAGCCGTAAAAGGCGTTTTGAATGACGCTGACGCTATGGCAAAGTCATCACGAAAAATCGGTGTTCCGGTTGATGAGCTTTCCCGCTTAAAGCATGCTGCTGATCTATCTGGCGTTTCGATGGGTGGTCTTGAGAATGGTTTAAAGCGTCTATCAGCTAACATGTATGACGCAAGTCAAGGTGTAGGCGAGGGCGCAAAAGCATTTAAAGCTATGGGCATTAATGTAAAAAATGCCGATGGTTCTTTAAAATCATCTACGCAAGTTATGGCTGAAATGGCAGAAGTGTTTAAAACAATGCCAGATGGAGCCGAAAAGACAGCGCTGGCAATGCGCGTCATGGGTAAATCTGGCGCGGATATGATTCCGATGCTTAACGGCGGCGCTGATGCCCTCAAAAGCATGATAGATGAAGCTGACAAGATGGGGATTGTTATAACCCCAGAAATGGCGGCAAATGCGGAGTTATTTAATGATAATTTGACGCGATTGAGCGGCTCTTTTAAGGGTCTTGTAATTCAATTAACGTCTACACTTGCCCCAACATTAGCGGCGATATCTGATAAGATTGTTGCGCTTGTTAACGGGTTTAAATTGCTTTCCCCTGGCACTCAAAAATTCATAGGTATTGCAGCGGGTTTAACTGCTGGTATTACGGCGCTTGCAGTTCCTTTGGGGGCGTTAGTTTTGACCTTTGGTGCGATTAGTGCGCCTGTTTTGGCAGCGGTTGCCGCAATTGCTGCGATAACAGCCGGTGTTGTCGCTTTTTGGCCTGAAATTAAAGCGCTTGGTGAACGTCTAAAAACTCTACCGCAAGAATTTATTGATGCGTTTGTTAATCTGCATGTCGAGATGGCTAAAATAGGCATGAATATAATTCAAGGTCTATGGTCTGGTATCAAGGCTGAATGGGGCAACCTGAAAAACGGCGTTACCAATATTGCATCTGGGATCAAAGACAGCTTTACAAATTTCTTCAAGATCAAATCACCATCTCGCTTAATGATGGGAATTGGTGAAAATATTACGCAGGGTTTAGCGGTTGGTATGACCAATGGCTCTGGGGGAGCTTTGTCTGTTGCAAATGATTTGAGCAACTCTGTATCTGGCATGTTCGAAGGCATTGGTTCAAGCATGGCGCAAGCTATTCAGGGCACTAAATCTTGGCGAGACGTTGCGCTTGACGCTATTCAATCTGTCGCTAATCAAATGCTCCAGTCTTCGTTTACAAGCTTTGGTAATACTGGCGGTGGTGGTATATTTGGTTCTCTACTCAGCGGCCTATTCGGTGGTTTCCGCGCATCTGGTGGTCCTGTATCGGCTGGTAAAGCCTATATGGTTGGTGAGCAAGGTCCTGAGATAATTGTTCCAGGCGCAAGCGGCACGGTTATTCCTAATCATAATTTGAGCGCTGAAAATAATAATTCCAACGTGCATGTTTCTGTAGGAGTTAGTGTGGATGATGAGGGGGCAATTCAGGCTTATGTTAAAGATCAAACAACAAGCATGGGTGTTCGTGCAAAGAATGCGGCAGTAGGGGAGGTTAAGTCATCTCTTCCAAATTGGTCAAGCCAGATCAAGCAAAATGGAAAATTGTAAATGCGTAAGCTCTATGATTGGCCGGTATCCATTAAACCGAAAGCAGCTATAGTATTGTCTCCTAGCAACAGTGTTGATGGTGCTATCAGTAGAAATGGATATGAAAACAATATTCCGCAGGCTGGTTCTCGCAATCAAATTCGGTTGGAATTTGCACCGCGAGAAGCCATTGACGGGCACTGGTATGCATGGTTGCTTAATCAAGCTCGTAGCGCACTTTGGAAGGTGCCTGTTTTTAACACTCCTCAACTCGCAACAAGTGATGAGATGGATGCTCAAGTTCAGCAATTTTCGACGGGCACTCCGTTTTCAACAAGTGAAAAATTCTCCTCTGGTTATGGGTTCAAGTATCAGCCCACGGTTGATCTTGTTGATAATGTATTGGAAGGCAATACAACTCTGAAACTAGATATGTCACGACATCCTGACGTTCTGACATACGGCAAAGTGTTCGGTCTTGGGCGTTCGACATATCATGTAGATGAGATCGAATATGATGGAAACATTGCGACAATAGAATGCCGTACACCATTTAGACGAGATTATGACGCGTCAACAATTGATCAATTGGTGTCTTTACGTCCTTCTTTGATTTGTCAAATGAAAGATGTTTCAAGTTTTATTGCTTTATTTGAGCCAGCAGGGATTGTTCGTCCGGGTTCATTGATACTGAATGAGGTTATTGATGAGCAGTTTCTCTGAGGCGTTGAACTCCGCGCTTGATGCTACACAAAATAGTGATCGAAGTTTAATTTGTGCTGCGGTTATCGAAATTGTCTTTAAAACCGAAACTGTAAGACTATGGAGCGGAACGGGCGGATTAATCACTCCAGATGGTGAGCGATGGGTAGGATGGTCAAACGGCGATCCAGATAACCCTCAATCTTTCATTGATGTGCCCGACATCTCGGACCCACGAGACGGAAATTCACCACTGTATGAGTTCACGCTTGGATATATTGATGAGGAAAGTTACCAACGTTTAAAGTCGGATGCCGATGAGGCAAATGATGCTGTTCTGAATGTCGGCAATGTTTATCTTGAAGGTAATTCGACACGCGCGCTCACACCGCCGGGTAATAAAGAACGATTACGAATTGTGGGCGGCGCGAGTTTTTCAGAAAAGCGCACATTGATGGAAGATGGCAGTCATAAGCTGCAATATTCAGTCTCTGTCAAAGCGAAGAATGTAAATGGTGGACGCTCTCGTGTTTCGTTTTCAACCTTTACAGACACGACACATAAGTTCAGATCTTCAACTTTATTTGGTGTTCAAAATGATGATTATGCGCAATTCATCGCACGATATGCAGGCGGCATCACGCTTACAATTTAATGGATATTAAAGCGGCTTAACTATCCTTCATTTAAAGCGGGCTTTTCGTGGAGAAAAATAAATGCCTAAAACTAATAATCGTTCATTTACTGGTTCTGTGCCTCTATTTATCAAATCCATATGGTTGTTATGAACATCAATAACACAACTCATACTATGAGCTTATCAAGTATAACATCACGGAATCTAATGGACGTTGAAACTGCAATAAAATTAACGGTTTCGCGGATGCGTACCACTGAATTCTCACGTCATGACAATGATTGCGATGCCATAATGGCTGATTATGTGATCATGCTCACCGGCTTAGATCCTATGGCAGCTTGGCGCGGTAAATATTTTAATGATGAAGGTGCGGAAGCCTTCATTAAAGAAGCTGGCGGGAATTGCTCATTAGTGCGAGCCGGAATGAATTCTATTGGAATAAGCTCACATCTAGGTGAACCAAAACGCGGTGATGTTGTTGTTATCGATTATCACGGTGAAGAAATCACAGGTTTATACCTATATCCATTTACCGCACTCAAAACTGAACGTGGTGCTCGTCAGGCGCGTTTTGCAAAGATTATAGGGGCTTGGACATGCGTTTAAAGATATTCGCAGCATTTTTGGGGCTGACAACAGCTTTAACGCCCGTTCCCGCCCATGCTGGGATCGTTACAGGTATCGTATCTTTGGTCTCCACAGTCGCAAACGCGGTGGGCGTTTCGGTTGCAGGTCAAGCTATTATCGGGCAAGCATTATTTGCAGCTACCGGATCAATTGGTGCCGCTTTAGCGTCTGCGGCACTCTCTTTTGCCCTTAATGCTTTCTTTGTTCCAGATGCACAACAACCAACTCCGCAAGAGACGCAATCAAACTTTATGCTTGAGGAAGCTCCGCGATTTTGGATTAGCGGTAGGCAGCGTCAAGGTGGAACGATCACATTTGCTGAAGTCAGCGAAGGGCGCATTTATAAATGCGTAGCGCATGGAGATTGTGAACTTACTTCAATTGAAAACTACTATCTGAATGATAAAAATGTGTCGATTGATAGCAGTGGCCGTGTTCAAAACAGCGCTTATAGAGATGGAACAACTGAGAAATACTTTCTCGAAAGTCGGTCAGGCAAAGTAAATCAATCAGCTATGTCACGTCTTGTTTCCAACTTTCCTGAATGGACTGAAAATCATAAGGGCGCGGGTGTTTGCGATACTTTACTGCGCGTTGGCCCTGTTTCTGACGCTTTACGGTCGAAATTGTTAAAACATTCAGGTGCATTGCGCCTTGGTGAGCCTGACGTCACTGTAGATGGTTGGTACGGTCGTTATTATGATCCGCGCAACGATTCAACAAACGGCGGTGAAGGCGATGAGCGCGTTGACGATAGCACAACGTGGGGCGTTTCATATGGGAATGCCGCCCTGGTCATTATACAGCATCGACTTGACCCTGAGCGCTTTGCAAATAGCCCAGATGATATCAATTGGCCGAATATCATTGAGCAAGCAAACATTTGCGATGAGATTGTATTTGATAAATATTCGAACTCAGCACCGCGATATCGGATTGGCATCACAGTCAATAAAAAAAGCGAACGTAACATTGATGCAGAAAATAGGATGCTATCATCATGTGATGCTATTCGTTGGCAAAATGATGAGGGGAAATTTGGACTATTCGTCGGCAAGTATGATGCAACGCCTGATCTAGTTCTAACCGATAGCGACATAATTGAGATTGAAAGTCGTGACGGTGAAGATGGTGAAAACCTATTTACGCATTATTTTGCCTCTTACACTGAACCGTCTTTCAATATGAAAGGTACTCAGTCAGGTGCTTTAGCCTCCCCCGATTTTGTTGATGGTGAAGATGATGTTTCTACAAAGGAAGTTTCGCTCTATCCCATTCAAAATCACAATCAGGCAATTCGTGTGCTTAACGCTGGTGTCCGTAGGCAGCATGAAAAACTTAGGCTTGGAGTGGTCGCAGGGTTAAGAGCCTTGGAAGCAAAGCGTACCCGTTTCTTGCGCTTAGATGTTACAGATGCTGTTTTGTCGGGCCGTTATGAAATCGCAAATGTGACCGATAGTTACGATGGT